>NZ_JALQCK010000030.1:0-118771 GCF_030464835.1 Paraburkholderia sp. WS6 | reverse complement strand
TCCCATGAACCGCACGCGCTGGCCGGAGCCCCCTACCGCGCGAGCGGTTTCGTTCAACGGCCAGGAAGAGACGCCCACCTCTCGGCCATGAATGACTGCTGACACGACGAAACCGGCCCCTCGATCCCGACTTCGGTCACCCCTCGCGGGCTAATCACCGAGTGTTGCCTCGAAGGGCGCATCCGTATCATGCAAAATAGTCGCATCTAAAATGCGGAGGATGGCCCGTGGGCGTCAACTTCGACCTGAACGATTTGCAGGCGTTTCGAGCCGTCGCGGAGTTGGGTAGCTTCCGCAAAGCAGCGGAGGCGGTCAATATTTCGCAGCCAGCGCTGAGCCGGCGCATCGAGAAGCTCGAAGCGGCGCTCGGCGTGCGGCTCTTCGAGCGGACCACCCGCAGCGTGACGCTCACCACCATAGGTCGCGTGTTCGCCCCAAGCGCGGAACAACTTCTCGACGATCTCGATGTCGCGTTGCTCGGCATCCGCGACGTCTCCAGCAGCCGCCTCGGTCATGTGACCATCGCATGTGTGCCGTCGGTCGCCTACTATTTCCTGCCGAGCGTCGTTGCCGCCTATCACAGCCGCTATCCGCGGATCCGGGTCAAGCTGCTGGACTCGAGCGCCAACGAGGTGCTCGGCTCGGTCATCAGCGGTGAAGCCGATTTCGGCGTCAGCTTCATGGGCAGCCAGGAAACCGAGGTCGAGTTCAAGGTCCTGCTGCAGGAACGGTTCGTCGCCGCGTGTCGTCGCGATCATCCCCTTGCTCGGAAAAAGCAGGTGACCTGGAGCGAGCTTTATGAACACGAATACGTTTCCGTCGACAAGACTTCCGGCAACCGCCTGCTGCTCGATCAGGCGTTGACCAACGTGGCGCCGGCAGTGCCGAGCGTTTGCGAGACCCGCCATGTCACCACCATGCTCGGCCTGATCGAAGCGGGACTCGGTGTGGCAGCGGTGCCTTCAATGGCAATGCCCATGCGCGACCATCCGATTTTGACCAGCGTGCCGCTCGTCGATCCGGTCGTGACGAGGCGAGTCGGTATTGTCAGACGCCGGGGACGCCCCCTCGCGCCGGCCGCGCAGCAGTTCTACCAGACGATCCTCGACTCGAAGCGAAGCGGCATGGTCGGTGCGGCGAAGAAGACCCCGAAATGACACTACCAAGGCCCTTTAGGCTGCTTTACGTCCAGGTCCTGCTTGGAATGGGGCTCGGCATGACTGTCGGCCACTTCTGGCCACAGGTCGGCGCGTCGCTGAAACCGCTCAGCGATGCGTTCGTCGCGCTGGTACGCATGATGATCGCGCCAATCGTCTTCTGCACGATCGTCACCGGCATCACGTCGCTTGCGAGCGGCTCGAAGTTCGGCCGGACCATCCTGAAGGCGCTCGCGTTGTTCTACTTTCTCACCATCGTTGCACTCGTCCTGGGGCTCGCGAGCGCGTTCGCGTTGCTTCCGGGCGCGGGACTGCATATCGACGCACATCATCTGGACACCGCCATCCTCACGCAGTATTCGACTCGCACGCAGACGCACGGACTCGTCGAATTCGCGCTGCATGTGATTCCGGAGACGCTCGTCGGCGCCTTCGAGAAAGGCGAGGTTCTGCCGGTCCTGCTGCTTGCCCTTCTGTTCGGCTTCGCAATGAACGCCAGCGGAAGCGCCGGACGGCGAGTGCAGGAATTCATCGATAGCTTCGCACACGTGCTGTTCCGCATCCTCGCGCTGATCATGCGGCTTGCCCCCGTCGGGGCATTCGGCGCGATGGCGTTCACGGTGGGCCGTTTCGGCATCCGTTCGATTGGCTCGCTCGGCATGCTGATGTTGTCGTTCTATGCGGCGTGCCTGCTGTTCGTCGTCTGCGTGCTCGGTCCGCTCGCACGCCTGCATCGCTTCTCCCTCTGGCGTTTACTGCGCTACATTCGCGAGGAACTCGTCATCGTGCTCGCGACGTCGTCGACCGAACCGGTGCTGCCGCGCCTCATCGTCAAGCTCGAAGCGCTTGGCTGCGACAAGGGCATCGTGGGTCTCGTGCTGCCCGCCGGCTATTCCTTCAACCTCGACGGCACGGCGATCTACCTGACGCTCGCCTCGATGTTCATCGCGCAAGCGTGCGATGTACATCTCTCGGGCGGCCAGATCGCGACGATGCTCGTGGTCATGCTGGTCACATCTAAGGGCGCGGCGGGCGTGTCGGGCAGCGGACTGGTTGCGCTCGTCGCGACGCTCGCCGTCATTCCCGATCTGCCGGTTGCAGGCGTCGCGCTACTGGTCGGCATCGATCGCTTCATGTCCGAGGCGCGTGCCCTGACGAGCGTGATCAGCAACGCCTGCGCGGTGATCTTCGTATCGATGTGGGAGCGCGCCTGCGACCGGGCGCGTCTGAAAGAAGCATTGAGCCTGGCGCATGAGCCCGAAGAAGCTTTCGATCAGCGCGCCGACCTGCCGGGCTGAATCGATTCCGTCGTCTCAATGCGTGGCGACAGAATCGAGCCCGGTCGATGTCACCTCCGGCTGCACGGCGGGCGACGCGAGATAGTCGAGCAGCGCTTTCGCCTCCTTCGGATGCTGCGCGCCGACCGGGATGCCGGCCGCAAAGCGCGTGACGGACTGCATCGACTCCGGAATCTTGCCGACGTACGCTGCGCCCTTCACCGGGAGCAACTCGCTCACCTGCTGAAATCCCACTTCGTAGTCGCCGGTTGCAACCACAGACGCCACCGGGATCTTCGGGATCATCTTCGCCTTGGTCTTCACCTGTTCCTCGATGCCGAGCCGCTTGAACAACTCGCGCTCGATATAGACGCCGCTCGCGCTATCCGAGTAAGCTATCGAACGGGCATGCAGCAAGGTTTCCTTGAGCGCCGCCTCAGACCCGATGTCGGGCTTCGGCGCGCCATCGCGCACGACCATGCCGATGCGCGAATCCGCGAGCTCGACGCGCGAATCGGGGATCACCTTGCCCTGCTTGATGAGGTCGTCGAGTGCATAGCCGACCATGATCACGACGTCGGCAGGCTCGCCGCGCTGAAGCCGGTTGGGAATGGCCTCCGGCGACTTGCCCATCGACGGTCCGAGCGCGGTATCGAGCGTGTTGCCCGTGGACGCCGCGAACTTCGGGCCGAGCAGCTTGTAGGCGGCGGTGAAGCCGCCAGAGCTCATCACGTGCAGATCGGCGGCCTGCACATTCGCCGCAGCGGCGGCGCTGCCGAGGAGCGAGGCGGTGCAGAGTTTCAGAAGGATGGATTTCATGGTTGAAAGAACGCCAGGCTGAAGTTCGAGGAGCGAAGCGATGCTTCAGGAAGCCGCATGCAGCGGAACGCGACGGCGCCGATACAGTGCGAGTGTGGCACCGAGCCCGCACACCGCGGCGAAGCTCATCCAGTAGCCCGGCGCGGCTTTATCGCCCGTCATGTGAATGAGCGCGGTCGAGATAACGGGTGTGAAACCGCCAAAGACCGCCGTCGCGAGGCTGTAGGCCAGCGAGAATCCAGCGACACGCACTTCGACCGGCATCACTTCGGTGAGTGCGACGACCATCGCGCCGTTGTACATCCCGTACATGAACGAGAGCCAGAGCAGCACAAGCAGCATGTTGACGAAGCTCGGCGCGTGAGCCAGCAGCGATAGCGCGGGGTAGGCGGTCGCAATCGCCAGGATCGTCATTCCGAGAAGGAGCGGACGGCGTCCGATCCGGTCCGATAACGCGCCACCAACCGGCAGCCAGATGAAGTTGGAGATCCCCACGCACAGCGTGACGAGCAGGCTATCGGCGGTGCTCAGATGCAGGACCGTCTTGCCAAAGGTCGGCGTATACACCGTAATCAGATAGAAGGTCGTGGTGGTCATTGCGACCAGCAGCACGCCCGCGATCACGACATTCCAGTTCTGCACGAGCGTCGTAAAGACTTCTTTCATGCTGGGGCGATGCTGGCGCTGTTTGAATTCCTGCGTTTCCTCGAGATTGCGCCGCAAGATGAAGATGAACGGCACGATCATGCAGCCGACGAAGAACGGCACGCGCCATCCCCACGCAGCGATCGCCGCCGTGTCAATCCACTGATTTAGCGCGAAGCCGAGGGCGGCAGCGATGACGATCGCCACCTGCTGGCTCGCCGACTGCCAGCTCGTGAAGAAACCCTTGCGGCCCGGCGTCGCCATCTCGGCGAGATAAACTGATACGCCGCCCAGTTCCGCACCCGCGGAGAAGCCCTGCAGCAGACGGCCAATGAGAACCAGGGCCGGGGCGAACAGTCCGATCGTCGCATAGCCGGGCACGAACGCGATCAGGATGGTGCCGCTCGCCATGATCGACAGCGTGACAATCAGGCCCTTACGGCGACCGACATCGTCGATATACGCGCCGAGGATGATCGCGCCGAGCGGCCGCATCAGGAAGCCCGCGCCGAACACTGCGAACGTCATCATCAGTGAAGCGAACTCGCTCCCCGCCGGGAAAAAGACCGCGGCAATCTGCGTGGCATAGAAGCCGAACAGGAAGAAGTCGAACTGCTCCAGGAAGTTGCCTGCCGTCACGCGTAGCACGGCGGATGCCTTCGATTGCCCGGGGGCCAGCGGGGGTGAGGAGGGATGCATCGAGGTGTCTCCAGAAATTTTGAACTTGCGGTGTTCCGGCGATTTGTTGTTTGTCGAATATTCGCCCGAACCACCCGAAACGATAAGTGCTATTTTCGAAACGATTGATGTGCGTTGGCTATCAGTATCGGCGAAGCGCTCAAGCTACGAAGCGGCACTGGGACGCGGGCGTTCGGGTGTCCATGTTGCGCCCCCGGTTCAGGTGATCGTCGATTTCCGCCGCGCATCCGAGCATGCGGGGATAAAGGAAGACCGTGAATGCGGCGGTTTCCAGATCGGTCTCAGTCAATTCACCACGCTGCAGCGGCTGCCACAGCATCTTCAGCAGCAGCGCCGCGATCACGGCATCGACGTTTACGCAGTACACGTTGCGGGAGACGCCGGCATCAAACAACGCCTGCACCAGTTCGCGATAGAAAGCATGGAACACGTTATATTCGCCACGCTTCTCGCACAGTTCCGCGATGAACACTTCGCGCGGGTCGTAGTTGACCGGCCTGTCCTTGAAGACCGGATGGTTCACGCCCGGCAGCTTCGCGATATCGAGGCTGCCAGCATGCTTCTGTCGGGCCTTGTACTTCGCATAGCGCTCGACCGAGCGCTCGGCCAGCGAGCGCAGGTCCACGCCGTGCGCGGGGTCGGACGGATCGGCAAGCCCGCTGTCCCTGAACGCTTCGATCAGGAACGCGATGCCTTCATAGCCATTGCCGCCATGCGTATAACCTGTATGGGTGAGAAATCCGACCAGCGCCTTGTTGAGTTGCACACGCTCGGGGCTTTCCGGGCCGTCAGCGGATACCGCGCCCTTTGCTCCCTGCGCCGAGATGGCTCCCGGACCGTTGGTGAGCAGCAGACCGACGAGCGTCCTGAAGGCGAAGAGATCGTTGGGCTCCGGCGCGAGGTTGAGCAACGCGGCAAAACAGATTTCGGTGAGGCTGCGTTCGTTCACCAGCGCTTGCGTGGTAAAGCCGCAAAAGCCGTCGGGACGGTGTCGCGAGGCGTCCGCCGATGCACCGATCAGCGTCCCGAACAGCATGGTCCACCAGGGCAGGCTCTCGGCCGTGACGCGCGAGATGCGCTTGCGCATCAGCGGTCCCCACGCGAGCGTCACGCAGATCGCGGCCAGAACGGCGTCTGCCGTCGGGTGAGCGGGCTGAGATGTGAGCCAGCGCACGAGGACCGATCTGACTCCACGCTCGGCGAGTCCCGCGAGCATCGCTTCGGCGCGCAGATCGCGCGTGTTGGCAAAGAGCGGCTCGCAACCGCTGACGTCGATCCGTGCGATGTCGAAGTTCTCGTCGAGCGTACTCGTCAGGCTGGCTGCCGAGAAGCGTTCGATCATCCATTTCGCGGCATCCCGCGCCGCGCGCTGACGATTCGGCCCGATGATCGAGGCCGCGGCGGCCAGGATGGCGTTGGGTGCATTGCCGGCCTCGCGTGCGGCCTGCGCTGCCGCGAGCTCCGGCGTTCCGTGCAGATTGACGGACGCAGCGATCGCGACATTGATGAGCTTCTCGTCGTTTTCTCCGCCGAACTCGTGAAGCAGGGCAAGGCTGACGTTCGCTTCGAGCGAATGCGTCGCCGCGTCGAGCATCGAGGCGCCATACAGGCTGCTCACTTGCGTTTTCGCATCCATCTGCGATGCTCCCGACGCATCCTTCAACGCCTGACGTGGCGCAATCGCACCGACTTGTCGATTGACCTGCAAGACTTGCTCGTCGTAGGGCGCGACTGCTCCCACTACGGGGATCGCAAGGTCGGACGGAAGCTTAATTCCCTGGTCGGAGCCGAACCACGGCTTGAGCGCAAGGCTGCCTTCGGGCTCGAAGTCAGGCATCGTCGCGTTGGCGCGCATGACGGCGGTCAGCGCCGCCGGGATATGCGCGATGTTCGTGACGACCGCGCCCTTGGCGGAGCAGCACGGATCGTCAGGCGTGAAGAGGCGGTCTACGCCGAACATTTCCATGAACCAGCGCTCCTTGGCTTGCGCGTCGTCGGAGCCACCGGCCATCGCGCCCGCATGGCCGACCGCACGCGTGAGGCGGCTCTTCCACCGGCCCACCACACAGGCGACCACCGGTTTCGTGAAGGCCGCATCGGCCTCGTAGTAGCCACCCGGTTCGCAATAGAGCACAGCGGCCTTGCTTCGAGCATCGTTGGCGAGTGCGAACGCAAATTCCGGCGCGGCATAGTGGATGTAGACGTCCTTGCCGCTCGAGATGACGGTCGATGTGCCCCAGCCGCTCATGCGCAGGTACTGCGCGATCGTCGTACTGAAGCCGCCGGAGTTCGAGAAGATGGCGATCGATCCCTTGCGCAATGAATCGTCCGGACTATCGCCGCCGAGTGCTCCGCCGATTCTTACGCGATTCCACGAGTCAGCGACGCCGAGCCCGTTCGCACCGAAGATGTCGATGCCCGCTTGCTGACCCATCGCGCGAATTTCGCGGGCGTCGTGTACGGCGATCTTTTCGGTGATGATGAAAATCTTCTTGAGATCGGGATTGACGCGGATCAGTTCGGCGACGCCGTCGCGGGCCGCCGATGGCGGTAGATAGACCACGCCGCAGTTGAACCGATGCCCCGCTTCCAGACCCTCGCGGACGTTGTTGTAGACCGGGATATCTCCGATCGATGTGGTGAGCACTTGCCCGCCTTTGCCCGGCGCCGTGCCGAAGACAATATTCCCGCCTGAGAACGCGTGACTGACGGGCGTCACGTCCGAGGACTCACCGCCCAGGATATTGAGCACGCACACGCGATCGTCACGCGTGGCGATCTGCGCCAGCGAGTTGACGCCGACGAAATACTTGAACTGGCTGCTGTTTTGCTTGTACACGTTGCTCTCCTCAGGCTTGAGCCGTTTCGGTTTCCGTCGCGGGTACGCCGATCCGTGCTGCGATCTCGGCCCGGCCACTGGCGCGCATCCAGGCGTCCGCCTGACGCGCGTACTGGATGACCTCGCTGATGTCAGAGTCGAATCCGAAGAGCCGATAGGGCAGACCGAGCGAGTCGCATGTGTCTCTCAGCGCGGCCATCCCACGCACGAGGTTCGGGCCTCCCCGGCCCAGCACCACGTAAAGCGGCGTTGGCCCATACTCGCTGAAGTGTTCGCGAAGAGCGTCGGCCATCGCTCGCAGCGTCTCGAAGATGTCTGTGTTGTTCGACTTGCCGCCGATGATGAAGAGCACATTCGACTGCTTGAGCCAGTGTTTGAAGCAGATACGGGCCACTTCCTTCATCTTCGTGTATGGGGGATTGCCGCCAAAATCCGACGAGATGATCGCGGCGTCGCCGAGCATTTCGGTCACGAGCGAGTTGGCGCCGCCGCCGAACGTCGGCGCGAGAATCGTGCCTTCCTCGTTGATCACATATACGTCGCTCTGGCCCTGGTGCGTGCGCAACTGATTGATCTCCTGCTCGAAGTCGGAGTAGTCCGCCGCGAACAGGTGTTGCGGCAGCCCGAGGCGCGTCCATCGCGGATCGTCGCGATCGAAACCGCACTTGAAGTCGCAGGCGACCGGTGTGAGGCGCCCCTTCTTGTCCTCGCGCATGCGGATCGGATTCAACTCCAGTGTCGTCATGCCGAAATCGTGAAAGAGCTCCCAGAGTTTCGGCAACTGCTGCACGAGCGGCGAGATGATCTCCTTCGGCGCACCAATCTCGCTCAGCGCGTTCGCCACGACAAACGCCTTTAAACCCGTCAACGCGTCGAAGGGCACCATCGCCACATGCTTCGGGTCGACCTCTTCGATATCCATGCCGCCCTTATGCGAGAGCGTCATGGTCGGCGCACGAAAACGCGTGGAGTCGGTGATCGAGAAATAGACCTCATGCTGGGCCGGAACGCCGGCTTCGAACGTCACGCCATTCGACTTTGCTTTCAGGTGGCCGACGGAATGCTCGGCGAAGTACAACCGCTCTTTTTCGATCAACGCCGTCTTGAGATCGGTCGCGCGGCCGAGTAAACCCGCCTTCCCCTTCTTTCCCACTCCACCCTTGAAGACGGGTTTGATGAATATCTGGCGATGACGATCAATCAAAGTCTTGATCTCCTCCTCGCTGGCGCTCGGGCCGAGGATCTCACTCGCCGGGAATCCGACGAATTGCAACAGGCGCGCGCCGTGCAACATACCGGTGATTTGCATGAAGTTGTCTCCTGAAGGGCATAGCGATATAAAAAGAAACGGGTGTTCGGATTGGTCATTAGGCGAAAGCGCGAGGCGTGACAAGCGGCCGTGACGCCGATGGCGTTCGGAATGCGTGGCTGATGTGTGTTGAGTTGTTTGGTGCTCGAACCGGCTGGGGCTCGAGACGACCCGCCTAAAGGGCGATCGTTAGGCGCTCCAGGTGCGCCTTGCGTTGTACACAGCCTTGTCTCCGATGCGTTTTACTTTCGTTCCAATCTCGCTGGAATCTTGAGTACAGATACTCACGCAAATGGAGTTACGCGATAAGTGCATTTTTTCGAAGCATTGATGTTTCGATGTTATCAATGCAGCTGGGTGAAATGTGGCATCACCGCCACGTTCCTCTGCGTTGCCTGTCGGGGCAGACGGGTCAGCGGTCCAATCTGTGATGTGACTTCAGTTGATGGTCCGTCATGGGCGAATGAAGGGACATTCGACATATGCAGGAGACCGTCCGTTCCGGGTCGCGTTCTGCCGATTGCAGCTTTGCAAGGTTCGCATTGCGTATGCCCTTTGCGTGAGACGGTGCGCGGCCATGAAGCGTCATTCGCCTGACTCGTCGCTCGGACATTCGGGCGTCCGTTCCTCACTGATTACGGTCGTTTGATTGGTGACGATAGAAGCGGCATGCCTGGACATGCTCCTTTTCGTGACGTCCGCCAAAGTGGACAATGCAGACCGAAAGCAGTGGGAAGAGGCAGTTCAAAAAGACCATTGCCTCGGACTTCACATAATCGAGCGCGAAGAAATCATCACGCTGATGATGCCAGAGAATGCTTCGCTTCGCGCCAGCTTCCTCCACCGCGATTTCGGTGTCGAACCGCAGGTCGCACACCTCCATGCGACGAACGGCTCATTCGCGCCGAAGTGGCATCAGGTCGAGAGATGCGGACGAAGCAACGATGCGAACTTATCTGCGAGGGCCGGCTTCGAACGGTGCGGCCAGATGGCACTCAGCTCGAAGAACGGGAGCGCGGCGCCATCGCGGACCTCGCACAGTCTGACGCCAGCGAACTGAATGGCCTGCACGGACTGCGGCAACAAGGACGCGCCGCATCCGGAGGCGACGCAGGCTAGCACCGTGAGCGAGCGGTTTGCGTGCTGGACGACGTTCGCCTCGCATCCTGCCTTCCTGAAGGCGCTCAGGATCCCCGCTCGAATCACGGGAAGCTGATCGTGCGGAAACCAGACGAGCCCCAGGTCGGCGAGCTCGCGCAGACTCACCTTGCCGTCTTCCGAAACCGGATGTGCAAGCGGCATCACCGCGAGCATCCGCTCCCGGACGATCAGCTTCTCGCGCATCTTGCCTCCCACAGCCACCGGCGTATGGAGCAGGCCCAGATCGATGCTCCCCTCCTCGAGTGCGGCGGCCTGCTCGGCGTTGCTCATTTCTTTCAACACCAGCTCGACGCCGGGCACCTGGGCCCGCAGCTCTGCTATCGACCTCGGCAACACGTCGAACAACGCCGTGGAAGCGAACCCGACCGTCAGCCTGCCGCCGAGCTTGGCACCAATGTCCCGGGCCCGCTTTTCTGCGGCGTCGATACGCGAAACGCCGAGGCGAATGTCGTCCACGATCGCCGCGCCAGCGGTGGTCAGCGCGGCGCCACGCCGCGTGCGCTCGAATAGTTTGACGCCGAGTTCGCGCTCGATGCGGGTAATTGCCTGGCTCAGGGCCGGCTGCGCAATGCCCAGCGCCTGAGCGGCGCCCGTCACGCTTCCCGCGTCCGCGACCGCCAGGAAGTACTTGAGGTTTCGCGCAGATTCCATATTGTCGCGTTATGAATAAAGATCGTTTCCATAGTACCCGCGATCATCCACGCATCCTAGACTCCCGGAAACGATCGACACATCAAGGCGAAAAGCGCCCGACAAGGAGACAGACTATGCGCTGGTACGAGGAAATCTCCCGAGCGGAGAAGCGAGCGCTGTGGAGTTGTTTCGCTGGCTGGGGACTGGACGGCGTCGATACGCAGCTCTTTAGCCTCGTCATTCCGACGCTCCTGGCCACTTGGGGCATCGGCAAGGGCCAGGCCGGTTTGATCGGCGGCGCCACGCTGGTCGCGGGCGCGCTTGGGGGACTGTTGGCAGGCGCACTTTCCGACCGGATAGGGCGTGTCCGCGCCCTGCAGATTACGGTCATCTGGTTCTCGCTCTTTACGTTTCTGAGCGCTTTTGCGCAGAACTTCGAACAGCTCCTCGTACTGAAAGCCCTGCAAGGTCTGGGTTTCGGCGGTGAATGGACGGCTGGCGCCGTGCTGCTGAGCGAGACCATCAATGCCAGGCATCGTGGAAAAGCCATGGGCATCGTGCAAAGCGCGTGGGGATTTGGCTGGGCGGGAGCCGTCATCCTTTATACGGTCGTCTTCTCATGGGTTTCTCCCGAATGGGCGTGGCGCGTACTGTTTGCTGCCGGAGTGCTGCCAGCGCTGCTCGTCATCTATCTGCGCCGCAACGTCGAGGAGCCGGCACGAGACCGGAGTCATGCAAATGGCATCCGCGACAAGCAGGGTTCCGTCCGCACCGCAGCGAGCATCTTTCATCCATCCATCATTCGCACGACAGTCGTCGGCGCCTTGATTGGACTAGGCGCCCATGGCGGCTACCACGCAATCACGACCTGGTTGCCGACCTACCTCAAGACTGAGCGCCATCTGTCCGTGCTTGATACCGGCGGCTACCTGGCGGTCGTCATCGTTGCGTTCATTCTCGGCTGCTTCCTGAGCGCCTGGCTTCAGGATCGGATAGGCCGTCGCCGCAACGTCATTCTGTTCGCGATCTGTTGCGCCGTGACCGTCAACATGTACGTCTTTTTGCCGATCGGCGACACGGCCATGCTCATCCTGAGCTTTCCGCTCGGATTCTTCGCCGCCGGGATTCCTGCAACGCTTGGCGCGCTCTTCAACGAGCTTTACCCCCAAGCGATCCGGGGGACGGGTGTCGGATTCTGCTACAACTTCGGGCGCATCGTTTCCGCAACTTTCCCTGTGCTGATTGGGCACATGAGCAACTCCATGCCACTCGGCGCGGCGCTCGGTATCGACGCGGGAATCGCGTATGGCTTGGTCGTGCTCGCCGCCTTGCTGCTGCCCGAGCCGACCAGGAAACGCACTACCGGACCTGCGGTCGTCGTCTCCGAAACGCCGGTGCCGACGTCAAAGTAACGTGTATTCAACAAACGGAAAGCCAGAACCCATGAGCACTCTTGACCTCAGTACGAGCGACGCGGCAATACACGCTGCCGACGCAGGGGCCGGCGTGGCCGAGTGGCTTCGTGACCCAACACCTCGTGTCACCGCTGTCGATTCACATGCGCACGTGTTCGTGCGAGGGTTGCCACTCGCTCCGCAGCGGCGCCACGCACCGGACTACGATGCAACGCTGGATACATACGTTAGGTATCTCGCAGGGAATGATGTGTCACACGCGGTTCTCGTGCAACCCAGTTTTCTCGGAACCGACAACTCGTTCTTTGCGGCGATATGTCGAAAGTATCCGCAACGATTTCGCGGCGTCGCAGTAGTCGCCCCAGCCGTGTCAGACGAAGAACTGGAGTCACTTGCCGATGCTGGCGTAGTCGGCATGAGGCTGAACCTTCTGGGGCTGCCGCTTCCAGACCTTCGAAGCGGCGATTGGCGGCGTCTTCTCGCGCGCGCCAATAGTCTGCGATGGCACGTCGAGGTGCACCGTGAGGCGAGAGATTTGCCCGTGGTCGTCAGCGAACTGCTCGCGCGGCGATGCACGGTGGTCGTCGATCACTTCGGCAGGCCCAATGCGGAAGCCGGGGTATCGGATCCTGGGTTCAGATATCTGCTCTCGATTGCCGATACCGGCAAGGTGTGGGTGAAGCTGTCGGCCGCTTATCGAAGCTCGCGGGGCGACGGCGGGCTTGACCTTGGAGAGGAGCTTACCCCCCTGCTGCTGGAGGCTTTCAGTGCCGAGCGCCTCGTCTGGGGCAGCGACTGGCCGCATACCGAGCATCAGGACTTAATTGACTATGCAGCGTCGCTTCGCGCGCTAGCGACCTGGGTTCCGGAGGAGTGGACCCGACTGGCGATTCTCAGCCGGTCAGCCAGAGAGTTGTTTCGTTTCGGTTAACGCGGCATGCGCCGTCAACCGATTCACTACCGATTGAGGACGGCCCTATGAACTCCACTACCGCTTCTCGGCGATTGGCATTTCGCCAACAGGTCGACACGCGAAAGGGATTGCTGATGCCCGGAGTGCTCGACGAGGATCCGGCGATCGTCGCGCCCTTCGGCGAGCGCCAGCGACTCGCCAATAAGCCGATCTACGACGAGCTCGACGCACGATACAAGGACGCCGATTGACCGCGACGAATACCCCCTTCCAAAAAACGAACGACGTAGGAGACACCGATATGGCAAGGATTCCCGATCACGTTTTGCAACAAGGCCCGGCGATCGCGGGTTCAGAGGCGGAGGAGAAACGCGCCGAGGCAGTGCGCCTGCGCTCATTGATCGGCGCGCTCATGGGCAACCTGATCGAGTGGTACGATTTCCTCGCTTACAGCGTATTCTCCATCTATTTCGCTTCGTCGTTCTTTCCGAGCGAAAACGCCACAGTGCAGCTGATGAACACTGCCGCAATCGCTGCGGTGGGGTATGTTGCCCGACCTCTTGGAAGCTGGTTGATCGGATTCTATGCGGACCGCCTGGGTCGCAAGCTGGCTCTAACGTGGTCGGTTGCAGGGATGTGTTTCGGGTCGCTGATTGTCGCTGTAGCTCCGGGGTATCAAACCATCGGCGTATTTGCCCCTGCGCTGCTTATTGCAGCACGACTTCTCCAAGGTCTAAGCATGGGAGGTGAATACGGTACGAGCGCAACCTATCTGAGCGAGGTGGCGCCTGCCAATCGACGTGGGTTCTATCTCGGCTTTCTGCAGGTCAGCGTCGTCGCAGGACAGCTTCTCGCCCTAGGCCTTATGTTGCTCATGCAACGACTGCTTTTCACTGCGGATCAGATCGAGCGATGGGGGTGGCGCATTCCATTCGTCATCGGCGGTCTTCTCGCACTTTTCGCCATGTACATGAGGCGTCATGTCAGCGAAACACAGGCCTTCCAGGACGGCCGCCGGGAATCGTCACCGCCCGTGGTTCGTCAGCTGATTCAGCATTGGCGCAACATTCTGCTCGCGATCGGCATCACGGTAGGTGGGACGGTTGCCTTCTACACGTTCACCGTCTACATGCAGAAGTTCCTGGTCAACTCCGCCGGGTTGAGCAAGCAGACCTCGACGCTCATCACCACCGGCGCGCTGCTTTTGTACTTGCCCCTGCAACCGTTGTTCGGTCTGGCGTCGGACCTGATCGGGCGCCGCCCCGTTCTGATCTTTTTCGGTTTGAGCTGCACGCTGTTCCCGGTTCCGCTTTTCGAGGCCCTCAGCCGCACGAAAAGCACGGTGACGATGTTCATGCTCTGTTTCGCCGGGCTGCTCATGCTGAGCGGATTCACTTCCATCCACATGCTGGTGAAGACGGAACTTTTTCCGGCGCGGATCAGGGCACTTGCGGTCGGGCTCCCCTACGCGCTGACAACCGCGGTCCTCGGCGGCACGACGGAATTTGTCGCGTTGCGGTTCAAGGCGTCCGGCCACGAGTCGTACTTCTTCTGGTACGTCACAATCTGGGCCGCCATTTCGTTGCTCGTCTATCTACGGATGCCTGAAACCAATGTCAGGCGGCGGCAGTGAGCCCGGCGCGCCTTGCTTCGTAGAACCAGCGCGACTGCCGACGCCGTAGCGCGAAAATTCGCCAGCGTGGATAGGTTGACCGTTTCAACCGGGACGCGCCACATTCAAACGGTTGCGAAAGCGTCCAGGTGCACGCCGCCGGACGTGTTCGTTGCGCGGCGACGGGATGAGGCGCAGGGCAGCAACAGCATTCACGCCGAGACGCCGGACTTGCCCTTGCTCTTCGGACCGACGCCTTTGCCCGAAGCGGAACGCTCCTTGGGTGTTGCGCCTCGATGCGCTGCGCCGGTTTGTCCACCACGCGTGGCTTCCATCACGTCCTCAAGGTAATGCTCTACCACGCGCTGGAACTCCAGCATCGCCGCGTGATGGTCAACCACGCTCGCATCGTAACTCAGCGTGACGGCCGCCTTCATAAGATGCTGGACGACCACGGACCGGAACAATGCTTCTTGCACGGACAATCGCGGCGCGAGGGCAGCCAGCACGGATGCGATTCCTTTGCGCAATCTTTCGCGTACCCCAGTGGCGCCGGGCAATGCGACATCACGCGCGTCGACCAGCACCACGAAAGCGGGGTACGTCGTGCGAAACGCCACGAAAAACGTCGTCAGTCGGCCCGCAACGACCGATACATCAAGCAACGGCACCTCCTCGCTCAGCCGGTCGAACGCTGCTTCAAGCTCGGTCACGTATTGCTCGATCAGCGTACCTGCGACCTGCTCTTTCGTCGGAAAGAACTGGTAAAGCGAACCGATCGACGCCCCCGCGCGCGCGGCGATCGCTGTCATCGTCGTTGCTTCGTACCCTTTTTCGGCGAATTCCGCACTTGCGGCTTCCAGTAACGACGCCACCCGCGCATGTCCGCGGGCGCGGCGCGGCGCCTTCGCCTCGCCCGTATTCGGCGTTGACTTTTGTGAGGCCATTCTCATATACTGTTTGTGAGCACCCCCTCACAATACACCAGCGGCTCGCCGCTTTCAATGGAAGGCCATCATGTTGCAAAACCTTGACCCCAAGACTACCGCTCTCGTTCTGATCGATCTTCAGGAGGGCATTCTCGGATTCGGGAAAGCGCCCCGACCCGCCGCAGCCGTGGTGGCTACCGCGGCAACGCTCGCAAAGCGCTTCCGGGAAGTGAACGCGCCAGTCGTCCTGGTCCGGGTGGGCTGGAGCGCCGACTTCGGCGATGCACTGAAGCAGCCCATCGATCAGCCCATCGCGCTTCCCCCCGGCGGACTGCCCTCGAACTGGTGGGACTTTCCCGCTGAACTGGCGGTGGAGGAGCGCGACATCAAGATCACGAAACGCCAATGGAGCGCTTTTTACGGCACCGAGCTCGACCTGCAATTGCGGCGTCGCGGCGTCGAAACCATTGTGCTGGGCGGGATTTCGACGAACATCGGCGTCGAGTCGACGGCTCGCGCCGCGCACGAGCACGGGTACTCGCTGGTGCTCGTCGAGGACGCAATGAGCTGCGGCGCGCCCGAGCATCACCATGCGTCGCTGAATTTCGTCTTCCCGAGGCTCGGTCTCGTGCGGCAATCCGACGACGTACTCGAGGCGCTCGCAGGCTGATGACGCCCGATGGACAAGCACAGCGTGGCCGGAGAGAGACTATGAGCAGCGAACGTCTCTCCATGGTTTCGTCGCTCTCGCGCCGCGTCGAAACCGTGATTGATGGTCGGGCGTTGGGTCGCGCCATGTTTGCGCTCGTCCCGCTGCTCGTGCTCGCACTCGTATCAGGCAGACCCGGGTGGCTCGCCGCTGCAATCGTGCCGGTCGCGATGCTCATCGCACTCGACCACTCGCAGCTTGCGCCGCTCGGCGTCTTCGCGCACGCTTTGGCGATAAGCGCGGGCTTCGTGATCCTGATGGCGTCGCTCGCGCACCCACTGCTCTTTGTCGTAGCCACAGTCCTGTTGGGCATGGGATCCGTGCTGGTGACCGCGGGCGGCAGTGCCTTGCGCTCGCTCGGCAACTTCACGTTTATTCCCTCGCTGTATCTTGCCTGCGAAAGTGGGGAAGGGGTCACGCGGCAGGCGCTTATCAACCGGAGCGTTGAGATTCTGCCGTTCCTGTTGATAGCGGCGTTGCCGATCCTGCTCGTTGCGTCAGTCGAGCACTTCCGCTCGCGTGAAGCTGGCCAGCCGACTCTTGCGCATTTCGCAAAGTGGACTCGCCTCTCCCCAAACAGCGAGCGCAACGCATATATCGAGTTGGTGATCACCGTCGCGCTCGCGGTCGCTTGTGCTGCCGTACTTGTCGAATGGCGACACGTCGACAATGGTCAGTGGATGATCTGGTCGGCCGCCAGCGTCGTTACCGGAAATGCGGCAAGCGCCCGGCAGAAGTTTCGCAACCGGCTGACCGGGGCCGTCATCGGCGTGTCCTTCGGCGTGGTCGTCGGATTGATGATCCCTCATGCGTTGTTTATGCGTGTGTTAGTTGTGTTCGCCGCAATGCTGACGCTCATTTGCATTCGTCCGTACATGCTCGCATTCGGGGTCCGGTGCGCCTGTGCGGCAATCGCGTTTGTGTTGGCGGGAAAACCGTGGATTTTTGGAGGCGAGCGCCTGCTGAACGTGGCAGTCGGTAGCGCCATTGGGCTGTTGTGTGCGCTCACGGCAGCCGCCATTGTGGCGCACATGAAAGACACGTGCCGCTCGACGTGTGACTCCCCATGATCCCGGCAAAACCGAGCGGGACTGCGCAGTCGCCCCTGATTAAGGGCGCACGAGGGTATTCGCAGATTCGGTGTTTTGGATAATTGTACCGGCAAATTTCGCTGGCTGAGGAAGCGCGACATGTCGAGAGTGCTTACGATCGAAGACGATGAAATTACCGCTAGCGATATCGCAGTTGAGTTGCGGAAACGCGGTTTCAGCGTCGATTGGGTCAACAACGGACGCGAAGGAATTGCGCGGGCAATGAGCGATGAGTACGACATCATCACGCTCGACCGCATGCTGCCCGGCGTGGACGGCCTGACCATTGTGACTGCCATGCGCAGCGTGGGCGTGCACACACCTGTGCTGATGCTCAGCGCGCTAGGCGACGTTGATGAACGCATTCGCGGCTTGCGTGCGGGTGGCGATGATTACCTGACGAAACCGTTCGACCTGGCCGAAATGGCGGCTCGTCTGGAGGTGCTGCTGCGTCGGCAGCAGGCGCCGGCAGGTCAGACGGAGACGACGCTGCGCGTTGGCGCTCTCGAGCTCGACCTCATCGCCCGCAAGGTGAGGCGCGGCAACGAGGAAATTGCGCTGTTGCAGACCGAGTACCGCGTGCTGGAGTTCATGATGCGGCATGCGGGCAGAACGATCACGCGCACGATGTTGTTCGAGGCAGTATGGGGTTACCACTTCGATCCGGGTTCGAAGCTCATCGATGTTCATATCGGACGCTTGCGCAAAAAGATCGATCCGCTCGACGCGACACCGTTGATTCAGACTGTTCGTGGTGTTGGCTTCGTCCTGAGCGCGAATTGAGAGAGATCACTTCGCTCGCGCAAACCGTCGCGTTTGCGCGACACTGGCACTCGATGTCCGTGCGGCTGCTGCTTCTCCATGCGGCTATCTTTTCGCTGTCGGTCATGGTGTTGCTTGGACTGATCGGCTGGGCCGTCACGGGCAACATGGAGCGCGAGACGGACGCCATCATGTACTGGCAATTGGTCTACTTCGACTCCGTGGCGGACAGCGACTTAAGCGCGGTCGTACGCATGCGGGTCGAACGCGAGCGCATGCACACCAACTACTACGGCCTCTTTACGTCGGACCACCGTTATCTCGCAGGCGACGTGATGGCGCTACCGCCGCAGTTGCCGGGCGACGGCAGTTCGATGACCATTCGCCGGTCACTCAAGGTTGCCGGAGCGGAGCATCCCCCCGTCGTGCGCGTGAAGGTGGAGCGGCGCGCGGACGGCAGTATCCTCGTAGTCGCGCGGGACATTAGCCAGGAGTTGGAGATCCGCAATACGATCATCAACGCACTCATCGCCGGCGGGTTGCTCTGTCTTGGCGCGGGACTGGCGGGGGCGCTCGGATTGAGCGCGCGTCAGATGCGCCGCGTTGCGCAGATCCGCCGTGTGACCCAACGCATTTCGCAAGGCGATCTTGCCGAGCGCCTGCCGATTGGCGGGCGCGACGAGGTGGACATGCTCGCACATCTCGTCAATCACATGCTGGGAGAAGTCGAGCGTTTGATGAACGAGGTTAAAAGAGCATGCGACGGTATCGCTCACGACTTGCGAACGCCGCTCACCCACGTTTGCACGCTGCTCGCACGCATCGAGGAACATGCAGGCCGCTTAGATGACGAACTGCTGGCAAAGCTTGTCATCCAGGCGCGGGGGGAGACGGACGCGCTGCTCGAGCGGTTTCGCGCCATGCTTCGCATTTCGGAGATCGGGTCCATGAAACGGCAGGGCGGATTCGGCGAAGTCCGGCTCGAAGAGCTTGTCCGGGAGGTGGGTGAACTGTACGAGCCGCTCGCGGACGATGGCTCGACGGCACTGTCAGTTGAGGTGACGCCGGTTGAGCCAATACGCGGTGACCGCGCGCTGCTTTTCGAGATGCTCACGAACGTGGTGAGCAATGCCGTCAAGTTCACCCCTCCGGGTGGCGCGATCCGCATCGCGCTCACGAGCGTGCCTGGCGGGGCGCGGATCGAGGTGGTCGACAACGGGCCCGGCATCCCCGAGGATGAGCGCCAGGCTGTGCTTCAGCCTTTTTACAGGGCAAAGAACGCGAGTCAGGTCGTCGGCTCGGGGCTGGGCCTGAGCATCGTTTCCGCAGTCCTTCGCGTCCACGACTTTTCAATGCGAACAACCGATGCGAAACCTGGTACACGAGTGACAATCGACTGTTGGCCGAAAGCGCTGGCGTGACGAGAAGACGTGGACATTTTCGGAATTTGCCCCCTTTATGCGCATATTGTTCATACCCTGTCGGCATCCCCGTTCAGCGTGGCTCTTCAAGGCGCTTGAGGAGAGCGTGCATAGCCTGCAGCGTGCCGAGGATTTGCCAGACGGCATCCTGCTGGCGGCGCAGGAAGTGTTCGACGCCGTCGTTGCCACGGCACTCGATCCTCAGAGTCACGGCGCACTGATCGCCGGACTGAGCGCCTTGGCGAGCGCAGCTGGCCCAGCGGCGGTCGTCACGATACTCCGTCAATCGGCGCCGGCCGAGCGTGTTCGCATTCTCCACGCCGGTGCGGCGGCCTGCTTCTGCCTGCCATTGTCGTTCATCGAGTTGCACGAGCGGCTGCATGCACTACATCGTTCAAGCGAAGCGCGACTCGTGCAGTCGCAGATCGCACAGCATAGGCTGAAGCTGGATCTGGTCTCACATGCGCTCATTGCGGGCGAAGAGCGTGTCGCGGTGACTCGACGTGAATGTCTCGTTCTCGAGTGCTTGATTCGCCACCTCAATTCGCCCGTCCCGCGTGATCAGTTGATTCGTTATGCGTGGCCGGATACGGAGTATGTCGGCCCTTCGATCGTCAATCTTGCCGTTACTCGATTGCGCCAAAAGCTCGAACTTCGTCTGCCGTGGGTGCATATTGAAACCATGAAGCGTTATGGCTATCAGCTAACCATGAGCACGGAGCGCCAGTCGGCGGCATAGCCGCGACAAACGGTTAATGCGTAGCCGGCGGGCACGTCTTAATACCGGGCAGCGCCGTCAGCGTCGATCGGACATCTCCAACGAGGCCGAGCTCGATCGGTGTGCGTCTGCCAAGCGCACTCGCGCGCCGGTCGATCTGCGCCACCCGCGCCTGTGTCGGGTAGAAGTTCCGGTAAGGGAAGTCCGTGCCCAGCATCAGCGGCGTGTCGCAAGAACGCATCGCGTGATAGCCGGAGCTGAATCCAATCAGTCCTGTCATGCCGACACCGTTCGGATTGTCGTACTCGACATGCTGCTTGCCCCGCAATGCATGCACGACCGGCGCCGCGAGCGCGTCGGAAAGCGCCACCAATTCGTCGCGTGCACCTTCGCAGCCGCTGCCGCAAAGCAGCGTTACCGCATCCGACTCGTTGAGCAGCGCGGCCAGCCGGTCGATATCCGCAGCGGCCGGCGTCACGATGGGCCGAACGGTATCGAACCACGACGGCTCTTGCGCCGGTGCCGCGCTCAAAGCGACGTCGCCAGGCAAAACGATCACCGCGACGCCCCGTTCCTCGACCGCTGTGCGCATTGCCCGCTCGAGGACGCGAGGGAACTACGAGGCGTTCGTCACCAGTTCGACGAAATGGCTGTACTCTTTGAACAGCTCCTGCGGATGCGTTTCCTGGAAATAGCCAAGGCCGATCTCCGTCGACGGAATCTGCGCGGCGATCGCGAGCACAGGCACGTGGTTGCAATGACAGTCAAAGAGCCCGTTGATCAGATGAAGATTGCCCGGGTCGCAACTGCCGGCGCATACCGCCAGCTTTCCGGTCTCGGCCGCTTCGGCGCCGGCCGCAAAGGCCGCCACTTCTTCGTGGCGCGTAGGCATCCACCGAATGCTGCCGAGCCGACGCGGACTGTCGGAGAGCCCATTCAGGCTGTCACCGGTGACACCCCAGATCCTGCCCCGGCTGCTGCGAGGGTTTGCGCAAGGTAATCCGCAATCGTTTTCGCCATGATCACCCTTTCATAAGAGATGCGGGTCGCGATCCCGCGATGTCAGTTGATCCCTGAAGTCGGGATGAGCGATCCGGATCAACGCCTTGGCACGTTCGGCCGAAGACAAGCCCTTGAGATCGGCCACACCGTTCTCGATCACGACGAAGTGCGTGTCCGTTCTTGGCGTCGTGACCGGCCCGGAAGGCCGCGGCACGATCTTCGAAACCTTTCCATCCGCAGTCGACGAGTGAAAGGCGATGAACGACTTGCCGCTACGCGAGGCATAGGCGCCGAGTACGAAGTCTAGCCGCCCGCTCAATCTTGATGACCCTCGCGCCCATCTCCGCGAGCCGAGCGGTGCACAGCGGCGCAGCCAGCGGCTGTTCGATGGAAACAACCAGAAGCCCATCCAGCGGTCTCGGCGATGACGCGCCGTTCGCAAACCAATTCATTTCGATGCCTCCCTTTGAGGATTACCAAATCGCAATGACCTGGCAATCCCGATTGCGAGTGTTGAGGCGTCGTACGCTTGGCATCGGCATAAGCGGCACGTCCGGCATTTCAGGGGATGTGCCGCGACTGCTCAACTGCCAAAGTAGGGGACGCAGTAGGTCGGCGGGCCGACACATCCATCGGCTGGTTTTGTGCCAGGCGTTGCACACGCCGCGAGCAGCAAGCCCGTTGAAACTGCCGTCGCGACGTAAATCGCAACGCGTTTTAGCCAATTACGTTGCTTCATGGGATTTAGATACCTTATGGATGCGCATAGATGGTCGAGTTGAGGGTGGCTAGCTGGCCGTCACGCTCCGCTTTCACCAGTTCGTTATAGACCTGAGCACGCGTCATTGATAAGGACGCCTGGCTATGCGGGGCGACCCATTGGTCAGCATCGTTCGACGCGATTTGCGGGCTGCCATTCGTAGTCTGTGCAGGCGATGGCGTCTGCGCGAAGGCTGAAACGCAGGTCGAGCCGGCAACGAGGGCGAGAGCGAAAAATAGGTGTTTCATTTCAATTAACCTCGCACGATAAAAAAGCAAAGATGCAGAAATAAGTATGACTTAATAAATTAAGATATCGGCTGCTTATAAGTATGCGCAAGCCAAGGTATTGGAACTGCTATAAAACGGTAAAAGAAAATTTAATGAATTGCCGCAGCGCGGATCGGTGAAATTTCCCCGGCAGTAGGACGCCGTATCCGTGCTCGCACAGAACGAGCGTTTCTACGGGGACGTGTTCACAACGCGGCTCGGCGCATTCCACCCGCCGCCCAGCGCCTCGATAAGGCCGACCGTTGCTCCCAAACGTCGAGTTTGAAGCGAGAGCGTGACGAGCTGCGTCTGCAGCTCGGTGGTCTGAGCGGTGACGACGTCGAGATAGCTGACGACGCCATCGCGGTACTGAGACATCGACAGATCCAACGTGCGCCTGGCCGCGTCGAGCGCTTCGTTTTCCCGCGTTGCCTCGTCGCCAAGATGGTGCTCGAGCGCGAGGTTGTCTTCCACTTGCTGGATGGCCTCGATCACGGTCGCCCGATAGCTCGCGCCATACTCCGCCCATTGCGCGCGCGCTTCGTCTGTTTTCGCGCGCCGCAGTCCGCCGTCAAAGAGCGGCATCATCAAGCTCGGCCCGAGCGTCCACATCGTCTCCGGCGCAGCGAACCACGGCGAGAGCGTGTCGCTTTGAAATCCGCCCGCGAGCCCGAGCGAGAGATCGGGGAAATAGGCAGCCCGTGCAACGCCGATTCGTGCATTCGCCGCCGCCACGCGGCGTTCGGCCGCCGCGACGTCGGGCCGCCGCTCGAGCAACGTCCCCGGCATGCCGGCAGGAACGGAAGGGATGTACGGCAACGCAGTGCTCGCGGCAAGTGAGAATGTCGACGGCGACGTGCCTGTCAGCGCGGCAATGGCATGCTCCTCGAGCGCGCGTCGTGCCTTGACATCCTCGGCCTGCGCTTGTGCCGCGGCAAGCTGTGTCTGTGCGCGAGAAACGTCGAGGTCGGACGCGATTCCACCGGCGCGGCGGCTCTCGGTCAACTGCAACGCACGCTGATAAGTGCCTATCGTGTCAGCGAGCACCTGGGCTTGCTCGTCGAGGCCGCGCAGGCGGAAATACGCTTCAGCCAGGCTTGCCTGCAGGCTCAGGCGCAAGGAGGCGAGATCGTCAGCCGCGGCCTCGCTCTGCGCTTTGCCGGCCGCAACCGCATTGCGGACCTTGCCCCATAGGTCGACGTCGTAATCAAACACGAGTTGTGCGATGTTCGCGCCGTAATACGAAGGCTGGATGGCCCCGCGAAGCGGACGTCGATCCGATTGCCGATTGGTGGTCGCCTGCGCGTCGGCACCGAGCGTCGGATAGCGACCCGACTCCTCTTGTCGCACGTATGCCACCGCTTCGTCGTGGCGCGCGATCGCCGCCTGCACGTCGGGATTGGCGGTGGCCACGAGTGGCTCGAGGCGGT
Source organism: Paraburkholderia sp. WS6 (assembly GCF_030464835.1). Classification (NCBI taxonomy): domain Bacteria; kingdom Pseudomonadati; phylum Pseudomonadota; class Betaproteobacteria; order Burkholderiales; family Burkholderiaceae; genus Paraburkholderia; species Paraburkholderia sp. WS6. The sequence goes on along the minus strand of NZ_JALQCK010000030.1, from coordinate 95,201 downwards.
CGAGCTCGGGGTCGTGATAAACCTTCCACCATGCGTCGCGCTCGATGCGATCGGACGGCTGCGCAATCTGCCACCTGCCGGCTTCCTTGTAGGCCGCCGGAATCGTCGTCGACGGCGCATGGTAGGCGGGGGCGAACGAACAGCCGCCAAGCCAGGCAGCCGCGACGGCGGTCATGATCCTGCGCTTAATCATGAGCGGACTCGGTCTGATTGTGACCCGCCACCGCCGCCCGGTGTATGAGCGTCGGGCTTGGCGAGGCAACCCGAACCCGGTCGCCGGCGCTGAGCGAGTCAGGGGGATTGGCGATGACGCGATCGGTGACACTCAGCCCTGAGTCGAGCTCGACTTGCGTGCCCAGGTCGGTCTTCACCGACACGGGCTTGAGCTCGGCACGGCCGTCCTGATCGACCACGGCCACTTGCAGACCTTGTTGGCGGAATATGAGTGCACTCGCCGGAACCAGCATCGAATGGGAATTCGCAGGGAGCGTGAGCTTCACCTTGGTGTAGTCGCCGGGAATCAGCAAACCCGAGCTATTGTCGACCATCAATTGCACGAGCAGTGTCCCCGAGGACTGCGTGATCGAATCATCGGTGTTGTCGAGCGTCGCATTGAACGTCATGCCCGGGTGCTCGGGGACCGTCAAGGTCGCACTAAGGCCGGGCTTGATGTCGGACGCGTAACTCTGCGGCACATTCACGTAGACGCGCAGACGATGCTCGTCGGACACCGCGAAGAGCTCCGGACGGTTGCCGCCGCCCGCGTCGATGAGATTGCCAATGTCGGTCGTGCGCGCCGTCACCACGCCGTCGAACGGCGCGATGATGCGCTTGAACGATTCGAGCGCCTCGAGACGCTTCACGTTCGCCTGGTTGGCGGCGACAGTCGCCTGCTTCGCTGAAAGGTCGCTCGTTTTCTCATCAGTGACCTGCTGCGAAACCGAGCCCTCCTGATCCATTTTTTGCCAGCGGGCCGCAGTCACGGCGGCCAGCCTCTCGTTGGCGATCGAACTTTGCAGGTCGGCTTTGGCCTGTTCCAGTTGCTGATCGAGATCAGGCGTATCGATCAGGCCTAGCAGTTGCCCCGCTTTGACATGCGTGCCGATATCGGCGTACCACGCATGCAGGTAGCCCGATACGCGCGCATAGATCGGCGCATTGACGAACGCCGCGAGATGTCCTGGCAGAACGAGCGGCTGTGTCGCAGCCGATTGCGACGGCGGCGCGGCGACGACAGTCGGCACCGCCTGCTCGGCGGACCATTGCGCGAGTTGCGTGTGTGCATGCAGGCGGCTGACGATGCCGCTTGCCGCGATGCCGGCCGCCACGAGAAGCACGGCGAGGCCGACGAGTTTCAGATGCGGCAAGCGCTTGTTGTGGGCGATCTCGATTTCACTGGACACGAATAGCTCCTGATTCCGAAGGGGATGCCGAAGGCGTCGCCGCACCGCGGCTATGCACAAGGCTGAAGATGACGGGGACGAAGACGAGCGTCGCAAAGGTCGCGCAAATCAGGCCGCCGATCACGGCGCGACCGAGCGGCGCGTTTTGCTGGCCGCCATCGCCGAGGCCGAGCGCCATCGGTCCCATACCGATGATCATGGCGAGGGCCGTCATCAGCACGGGGCGGAAACGCGTGAATCCGGCTTCGAGTGCGGCGACGAGCGCGTCGCCCGTTGCGGCGAGCCGCTCGCGCGCAAAGCTCACGACGAGAATGCTGTTGGCCGTGGCGACGCCCATGCAGAGGATCGCCCCCGTGAGCGCGGGGACAGACAACGGCGTATGGGTCGTGAAGAGCATCCACACGATGCCGGCAAGGGCCGCGGGCAGCGCGGATATGATCACGAGCGCGTCGCTCCAGGAGTGAAAGTTGACGACGATGAGCAGATAGATCAGGACGATGGCGCCGGCGAGCCCGAGCAACAGACCCGTGAACGCGGTGTTCATCGTCGGCACCTGGCCGCGCACGGTGACGATCGAGCCCTTCGGCAAATCCTTTGCGGTCGCATGGATGATCTTCCGGATGTCGCTTGCGACGGCGCCCAGGTCGCGCCCTTGCGGGGTCGCGAAGATGTCGAGGTCGGGTTCGATGTTGTAGTGCGAGACGACATTCGGCTCGATGCCGCGGTCGATCGTTGCAATGCCGCCGAGAAGCTGAGGCGCTCCATTCGGTCCCGTCACCTGCAGATTCTCGAGGTCGGAGAGCGAGGTCATCTGGTATTGCGGTGTCTGGGCGACGATCGCGTACGACACGCCGTTGCGATGATCGAGCCAGTACGTCGGCTGAACCTGGCTCGTACCCGAGAGCACCGCCACGACCGAGTTCGTAACGTCTTTCTCCGTGATACCGACCTCGTCGGCGCGCGTGCGGTCGACGTTGATCGTGAAGGACGGCACGGTGGACGCTTGCTGGAGTCGTGCGTCGGCAAGGCCGGGCACGTAGCGCATCCGTCGAAGCAGCGCTTGCGCGTAGCGCACGTCGCCTTTCTGGTCGACGCCCGACACCTGAACGTCGATCGGCGCCGGCGCACCGAAGTTGAGAATCTGGCTTACGATGTCGGCCGGCAGGAACGCGAACGTCGTGCCTGAAAACTCGCGCGGCAGTGTCTCGCGCAGGCGGCGCACATACTCGGCTGTCGGTGCATGGCCTTCGTTCAGGGAGATCATGATGTCACCGTCCTGCGCGCCCGTCGTCCCGGTGTTGTCATAAGTCAGGTTGATGCCGCTTACGGGCAACCCGATGTTATCGACAATGCTTGCGAGTTGACGCGGCGGAATCGTCGCACGCACCGCATTTTCGACGCGGTCGAACAGGGCGGCCGTGTCCTCGACGCGGGTACCGAGCGGCGCGCGGACGTGAATCAGGATTTCGCCGGCGTCGATGTCAGGGAAGAAATTACGGCCGAGCCACGGCACGAGGAGGAGCGTCGCCGCGACGGCAACGAGGAACCCGGCGACAAGGCGCTTTGGATGCGCCAGCGCAAGGCCCAGTGCGATGTGATAGACCGAGCGCACCCGCTCGAACCGCGCCTCGAAGCCGCGCTGAAAACGTACGAGCGGATTGTGCGAATGGGCCGCGCCCGGGTGGCCACCATGCGGAGCCATCTCAGCCGCAAGCTCGCTCGACGCGTGACCGCCCGATACGTGTGGACGCAACAGGTACTGTGCCATCATCGGCACGAAGGTCCGGGACAGAACGAAGGACGAGACCATCGCGAAGATGACCGACTCTGCCATCGGCACAAACAGGAACCGCGAAATTCCGCTCAGGGCGAACATCGGCACGAAGACGATGCAGATACAAAGCAGCGAAACGAAGGCCGGCGTGACGATTTGTGCCCCACCATCGAGGATCGCCGTTCGCACGTCTTTGCCTTGTTCGAGGTGCCAATTGATGTTCTCGATCGTCACTGTCGCATCGTCGACGAGAATCCCCACTGCCAGTGCCAGTCCGCCAAGCGTCATGACGTTGAGCGTCTCGCCGATCGCCGACAGTTCCGCGATTGCCGCCAACACGGCGAGGGGAATGGACGAGGCAATGATGACCGTCGAGCGCCAGCTTCCGAGAAAGAGCAGGATCATCAGCGAGGTCAGCGCCGCCGCGATGATGCCTTCGCGCGCAACGCCGCTGACCGCCCCTTTCACGAAGGTCGACTGATCTCCCATGGTCACGATCCGTAAGCCTGGCGGGAGGGTCGCTTGGATGCGTGGCAGCTTTGCCTTCACGCCCGCGATGATGTCGAGCGTCGAAGCCGAGCCATTCTTCATGACGCTGATCAGCACCGCGCGGTGACCGTCGAGACGGACGACGTTCGTCTGCGGCGGATTGCCGTCCCTCACATGGCCGACGTCGCGGATGTAGATCGTCGTTCCGTTGACCGACTTGATCGGCAGCGAATTGAGTTCGTCTATGGACAAGGGGCTGTCGTTGAGCTTGATGTCGTATTCGAACGGACCGATCTTCTGCGTCCCGGCGGGAATGATCTGATTCTGCTGGGCGAGCGCGTTGGCAACGTCCTGCGCGGAGAGGCCTTTGGACTGCAGCGCCTGCGGGTCGAGGTCGATCTGCACCTCGCGCGTCTTGCCGCCGTAGGGAGTCGGAATCGCAACGCCGGGCACGCTCAAAAGCTGCGGCCGGATGAAGTTCGTCGCGTAGTCCGCCAGCTTTTGCTCGTCGAGCGTATCGCTGGTCAGAGCGAGTTGCAGCACGGCTACCGTGGAAGCGTTGTAGTTGAGAATCAGCGGCGGCGTTGTGCCCGGCGGCATCTGCTTCAACACGGTCTGCGAGAGCGAGGTGACCTGCGCCGTTGCGGTACGGATATCGACAGTCGGTTGAAAGAAGATCTTGACGACCCCGTAACCATCGAACGACTGAGACTCGATGTGCTCGACGTCGTTGACGGTTGTGCCTAGCTGCCGCTCGTAATAGGTAACGATGCGGCCGGCCATATCGTCGGGCGGCAGCCCGGTGTAGCTCCAGACGACGGCGATGACGGGGATCCGAATGTCGGGAAAAATATCCGTCGGCGTTTTCAGCGCCGAAAGCGGACCGGTGATCAGAATCAGTATCGCCAGCACGATGAAGGTGTAGGGCCGGACGAGCGCCAGCCGGACTAGCTTTAGCATTGGTAGAGGTTCTCTCTCATGCGGACGCCGGCGCAGTCGGGCGCCAGGCGCGGACTTCGTTGACGGTTACGCGACAGCGCGCAGGGAAACGGCGTTTTCGGGCGTTCGATAATGAGCGACCGTGTAGTCGATGAACGTGCGCACCTTGCGCGGGAGGTTGGAGGGACCCGAATAGAGCAGCGAAAAGTGGCGCGGCCCTCCATTGACCTCGAATTTCTGCAGCAGCCTCACCAACGCCCCGGAGCGGATGTCCTCCCTGACGAGCGAGGCCGGCAGCAGCGCGATGCCCATGTGATTGAGTGCCGCTTCGCGCACGAGCAGGCTGTTCGTCGTGGTCATGCTGCTGCCCAGGCCGACGCGATATACGCCGCTGGCGACGGCGAACTCCCATGCGCGTGTCGCGCCGCCCGTGATCGCCAACAGACAGTGTCCAACAAGTGAAGGCGGATCTGTGGGGGTCCCCCGACGGCCGAGGTACGTCGGCGAAGCGACGACGATTTCCTCAACGACGGTAAGGTGTCGGCTGACGAGCGTCGAGCTCGCGGAATGCCGATCTTCGGAGAAGCAGACGTCGAATCCGCCTTCCACGAAGTCAATGCGCGTGTCGAACGTCGTGACGTCGAAGTCGACGCGAGGATGCACCGCCTGATAGCCCGCGAGCAGTTCGGCGAGCCCGGACGCAACGAAGTCCATTGGCGTGGCAACGCGCAGCGTGCCCCTCACCTCGCGACTCGCCTGCAGCAGGGAGGATTCGAGCTCATCGAGCTGCTCGATGAGGGAACGGCAACCTTTAAGATAGTCTTTGCCGATTTCAGTCAATGACAGGCTGCGGGTGTTGCGGTTAAGCAGGCGCGTGTTCATGTGTGCCTCGAGCATGCCGACGCAACGGGTCACGGCGGCGCCGGACATGCCGAGATGCCTCGCGGCCATCGTAAAGCTCCCGAGCTCGACAACCCGCGTAAAGACTCGCATCGCTTGTAGCTGGTTCATATGCGGACGCCATGAGTTGAAGGATGTCTCGCATACTCCGCTAACGCGGCCAAACGGACACCTTCGACTCGGTAAATCTTTTTTCAATCCGCGCTCTGCGTCCTATTCCCGCGAACATCCGCCATTCAATCCAGGGTCAAATAATGACTGTGCTGGGACCTCGTCCTCAACGCTTGGACCGTACACCGCCGACATGTCGCCCATACGCAGCGCCCGCACCAGTTTGATCGTGTCGCGTCGATCAGTCTTCACCCGTTCTCCCGGCTTTTTGGGAAGCAATGAAGGTGCGCACACCATGCACTCGAACCCATTCTCGATCAGTTGTCGGCATAGCCCGTAACCGCATGGACCGGCTTCATAGACCACCACCAGGGGGCGCGCTTTTGATTGCAGCCGCCTGCGCAGGCGATCGATCGCTGTCTTCGTTGCACCGATATTGCCCACTAGCTCGACATCGCCCGAAACCGGTTCGCGCTCGACGTTTTCGCATCCTCCAGCATTAAAAAATTCGTAACTTCGCCGTACCGTTGGCGTTACCCCCACCTCTTTAAGCTCCTTCTTACCGGAACACGCATGGCTCACCGCCACAGCGCCCGGATCGTCCAACCTCGATAGCAGAAGGAGTTGTCATGAAAGTCATCAAGATCGCCGCTTTGCTCGGCATGGTCGTCACCACCTCGGCCTTCGCCCAGGCCAACACCACGGCTGCCGATACGTCCGCTTCGGTCGGCGCGTCACAAACCGGCGCATGGGTGCCGCCGCAAGGCGAAGCCAACGTGCCCAAGACGCGCGCGCAGGTCTATGCCGAACTCGTCCAGGCCGAGAAGGACGGCCAACTCGCCTACCTCAACAGCACGATTTACCGGAATCCGTGAGTGCGTCCCAAGGCGGTCCGAGTGACGGCGCAGGCACCTGGTCCCACCGGACACATGGCGCCTGCCCGGCATCGGCCCAGCGCGCGAAGCGGCGCAGGCGTCCTCATGCCTGAGATCCGAATTCAGGCCGTGGGAGGAATATGAAGTCCGTCTACTACGGGATGTTCGCGTTCGCCCTGATTTCGACCGCATCCGTCCTCTATGCAAACGAGCTCAAAGACGCGTGCTACAGCCTCTCTTCGTGGCTCACGAAGAGCTGGGATCGCCAAGGTTTTGAAACGGCTGCACTATCCATTAGACATGATCTTGCAGGGCGTGCGATGGTACGTGGCCTACTCCCAATCTCGAGGAAATGATCGCTGAACGCGATCAATGCTGACCGGGAGACGCCCGTCAAAATCCGGCAAAACAAGTATCTGAACAACCTTGTTGAACAGGACCATCGTGCCATCAAACGCATCATCAAACCCATGATGGGCTTCAAGGACTTTTGTTGCGCCCGCATCATCCTGTCGGGCATCGAGGTGATGCATGTGATCAGGAAGGCACAGATGAAAACGGCGAAGGGAATCTCTCCGTCGGCGCCCGAGCAGTTTTACTCCTTTGTCATGTAAGACCTCCTAACAAGATCCCCTTGTTTTGCCGCTCTTTTCTTATTGCGACTCAACCCGACATCATCGCAAGCCGAATAACAGACGCTTGCTACAGAAACCATATCTTCCTAACCGACTATTTTGCACCAACGCCATATTGACCACATAAGAAATTCGTACCATTGAATATTGATTGGGAGTCCGTGTTGCCTCCTTCGAGAGGGAACGTGTGCGCTGTCTCAGTGGTTGTGTGTTATCCCGAAACCAGCTTTTACTGAAGGAGAATCAGACTATGACGATGAACAGACGTAGTTTCTCGGCTGCCCTGATAGCCGGAGCCGCCGCCTCACTCGTTCCTACCCGCGGTATGGCGGCGACTCAACCGCCGACGAAAGCGCGGAACGTCGTCCTTTTGCACGGGTTGTTCGCCGATGGGTCGTCCTGGTCAGAAGTGATCCCGCGATTGCAAGCAGCGGGACTCAATACCACGTCTGTCCAGAACCCGCTGACGACGTTGCCTGACGCGGTTGCTTCGGCCCAACGCGTGCTGGCGCGCCAGGACGGCCCGACCGTATTGGTCGGGCATTCCTTCTCCGGGATGATCGTGACGGAGGCTGGTGTGCACCCGAACGTTTCTGCAGTTGTTTATGTGGCAGCTCGGGCGCCTGACGCGGGCGAGGATTACTCGGAGCTGGCCAAGAAATTTCCTGCGCCACCGGCGTCTGCGGGGATTGTTTTCGACGGCGATGAAGGTCGTTTGAGCGAGGCCGCGTTCGTTCGCGATTTCGCGGGCGATCTACCGGAGGCGAAGGCGAAGGTTCTCTATGCAGTGCAAGAGCCGTTTCACAAGGAGCTGCTAACCGGCAAGACCACGCAGGCTGCCTGGCGGTCAAAGCCGAGTTTTTACGCTGTTTCGACTGAAGACAGGACAATTAACCCCGACCTCGAACGTTTCATGGCGAAGCGCATGGGTGCTACGACCGTCGAGTTAAAAGCAAGCCATCTCTCGCTGATCTCTCATCCCGACGAAATCACCCAGCTAATCCTGGAAGCAGCGGGGCAGGTTAGTTAAAGAAGCCAGAAGGTTCTGGTTCGTCGCAGGATTGAATTGTCTCAAGCGTCACTTGCAGCGTGCAGGGGGTGACGTGCCATCGCGGGGCTGTTTCAATGGCGCGTCTTCCCAATTGGTCAAGTGAGGGAGCAGTGACTGCGACGTCGCCGCAGAAATGGGTGTCCGGCGCGATAAGCATATTGCCGAACTTGAACAGAACGCAGCGCCATGGGCCGATAAGCATCGATGGATGCCAAGGCGCGTCTTTATCAGGCAGTCTGCGGAGCGAAGCTCGCATCGATCGTCATGGTTGATCTGAAATCGGGCCTGTTCACCTGCGACATCGATGAACGTGCACTGACCCGCGCCCGCATGATGGACGGAACGCTGATCCTCGTGACCAACGTGCCGGAGCTCACCCCGATCGACGTCGTGAAGCGCTACAAGTCTCTGGCTGACATCGAACGGGGCTTCTGCGTACTGAAGTCCGAAATCGAGATCGGCCCGGTGTTCCATCGCCTGCCCAATCGGATTCGTGCACACGCGATGATCTGCTTTCTGGCGCTCATGCTGTATCGCGTGATGCGCATGCGTCTGAAGGCGCGCGACGAAGCCTGCTCGCCCAAGCGCGCGCTGGAAATCGAGCGTCGCATCCAGTTTCATCAGGTCGTCCTTCATCGGCGCCAAAGCGCAACCGGCCTGTCCACACTGACTCCTGAACAGAAAGAACTCTTCGAAGCCCTAAACCTACCGATACCGACAATCCGTAGCTTGTAGTGGCAAATTTGCACCATCGGGTTCAGCACAATCGATCACTTAGACGAAAATCTGTCGAACTCGGGGGGCGATTGGGACGTCCGAGGAAGAACGAAGCGCAGGCGCTCACGAACGACATGGCCGCGAGGAATGCGGCCACGGCGTAGCCGCTATGAAAGGTCTGATAGAGCCACAGCGAGATCAGCGGGGCGGGCCCGCCGGCAATGATCGAAGCGCCCTGATAGCCCAGCGACGCGCCGGTATACCGGATATGCGCCGGGAAGCATTCGGCAATGTAGGCCGCCTCGCTGCCGTAGATGGCGGCGTGGATGATCATCAGCACCACCATGGCGATGACAACGACCGCGTGTGCTCGCGTATCAAGCATGGCGAAATACGGAAACGCGAACAAGGTCATGCAGACGCAGGCGGAAAGGAAGGTCCGGCGCCTGCCGATGCGGTCGGAAACATAGCCGAAGAAAGGCAGAGCGAAGCATGCCACGATCGCGGCGATGAGAACCGCGTTGAGGACGAACTCGCGCCCAAGCCCCAACTCCCGCGACCCGTACAGAACGACGAAAGTCGTGAGCATATAGAACGCCGCCTGTTCGCCAGGGCGAATGAGCGCGCAGAGCAGAATGGCGCGCCACTGGGTACGAAAGGCTTCTGCGATAGGCGTCTCGCTCCGCCCGACGCGGCTGGCAACGGCGCGATTCGCTTCGAGGAATTCGCGCGTTTCGGGCACGCCGAAACGAATCACGAGTCCGATCACGAGCAATACGCCGCTGATCCAGAACGGAATTCGCCAGCCGAAGTCGAGCAGATGGTCGCCCGTGGCGCGCGCGCAGCCGCTCCAGACGAGAACCGACACCACGAGGCCGAGCGGCACGCCGATGTGGGGCAGGCTGGCCATGAAGCCGCGCCGCTCGCCGTGATGCGATTCCATGGTAAGCAGCACGGCGCCACCCCATTCGCCACCGACACCGATCCCCTGCAGGAAGCGAAGCGCGACGAGGAGCCATGGCGCGAGCGCGCCAATCGCACCGTCGGCGGGCAGGCAGCCGACCAGGAACGTGGCGAGGCCCATCACGAGCAGCGTGGCGATCAGCGTCGATTTGCGGCCGACGCGGTCGCCCATGTGCCCGAATAGCGCGGCGCCCAGCGGGCGCGATAAGAACCCGACGAAGATCGTCGCAAACGAAGCGAGGAGTCCTGCCGATGATCCGTGCGCAAAGAACAGCTTCGGGAATACGAGTGCCGCTGCGGTGCCGTAGATGAAGAAGTCGTACCACTCGATAGTGGTGCCGATCACGCCCGCAAGCGCCGCGCGCCGCTCGATACGGCGCGCGGAGGTGCGCGTCTCAGCCTCTTCGCCCGACACCGCGCCGGGGACCGCCGCCCTCATGGTGGCTCTGCCTGTCATACCTGTCTCCTTGATGTTTTTGTGAAAGGGTGAACTGCGAGGGACCTGCGTCAGAAAGTGGCGCTTGCCTGCATCGAGACGCGTTCCTCGGGTAGCGCAGTCCAGAGTTCGAGGCGTTCGCCCTGGCGCACGCCGTTCAGTGTCAGGGCATTGCCGAGAATGGCGGGCTGAACGCCGCGATAATCGAACGTCGCCAGCGGCTTGCCGGCAATGCGCTGCGCAAGGCCAGCCAGCAGCGTCGCATTCAGCGGACCATGGATGACCAGGTCAGGGTAGCCTTCCACCTCTCGACAGTAGTCCTTATCGTAGTGGATGCGGTGCCCGTTGAAGGTGAGCGCGGAATAGCGAAAGAGCGTCGTGGAAGTTGCGACGAAGGTCTCGCGATGCTCGCCCGGTGCGCGCCGGACTTCCTGGCGCGCCGGGCCGCCCGGCGACACTTCCTTGTAGACGATGTCGTGCTCTTCCGGAACGGTGACTTTTCCGCCGCGTGCGATCTCGTGCTGTACCGTGACGAAGACGAGTTCGCCCGAGCGGCCCTGCTTGTGCTCGACCGCGAGGATCGTCGAGCGTTTTTCGACCGTGGCACCGAGGGGCAATGCGTCGAGAAAGCGGACGCGGCCGCCGGCCCACATCCGGTTCGGTAGCGGCACTGGGGGCAGAAAACCGCCGCGTTGCGGATGGCCGTCGCGGCCGAGGCGCTCGGGGGGCAGGCCCTCAAGGAAATAGAGCCAATGCCACAGCGGTGGCAGCGGTGCGCCTGTGACGAGGTCCTCGGCATCGCGACCGATCGTGGCGGCCATCAGGCGGGCGTGGCGGACATCGAGCACGTCTTCGTCCACGATGGTCTTGCCCACCCATTCGCGCAGCTTGGTAATGTCGGCCTGACTCATGCGCCTGCCTCCTCGGTTTCGGCCGCGAACTCCTCGCGAATGCGCGCGGTGTGTTCGCCAAGCTTCGGCGCGGGTTTGAAGCGCTGCGCGTCCCAGGGGGCGCGCACGGGCGGTGCGACCATCTGCAACTCCACGTCGTCGGCGGCCATCGACCACGTGCGCAGCGCGGGGTGCGTGGTCATGTCGGCGACCTGGCGCAACTGGCCGTAGGCGATGTTGGCGTCGCCGAGCAGCGAGAGTGCTTCATCGAGCGCCCTCGTGCGGAACGCGTCGCCGATCAGCGCATCCAGCGCTTTGCGGTTTTGCACCCGCGCATTGTTGGTCGCGAATCGCACGTCGCTGGCGATCTCGCGATTGCCGAGGAACACCTCGCAGAAGTTGCCCCATTCACGGTCGTTCTGGATGCTGATCACGGTGTCACGTCCCTCGCTCGTGCGATACGCCCCGTAGGGTGCGATCGACGGGTGCTTGAGGCCTTGCGGCGCCGGTGCGCCCTTGCCGTAGCGCTCGTGGACGTAGGGCACGGTCATCCAGTCGGCGGCACCGTCGAAGAGCGAGACCGAAACGCCCGAGCCTTGGCCTGTGCGATCGCGCAGCGTGAGCGCGGAGAGCACAGCAATCGTTGCGTTCATGCCGGCGCCGATGTCGCAGATCGAAACGCCGATACGGCCCGGCGCATCGGGCGCGCCGCTAACGCTCACGAGGCCGCTTTCGCATTGCACGAGAAAGTCGTAGGCCTTGAGCTTGCTCGTCTCGCTGCCCGTTCCGTAACCTGTGATGTCGCAGGTGATGAGCTGCGGATGCAGCTCGCGGAGGGTCGCGCTATCGAAGCCTGCTCGCAAGAGCGCGCCGGGTGCGAGGTTCTGCACGAAGATGTCGGCCTCGGCAATGAGGCGACGCAGCAGCGCGGCGTCGTCGGCCAGCTTGAAGTCGAGCACGACCGACTCCTTGCCGCGGTTGGTCCAGAGGAAATAGGAAGAGTTGCCGTTCGCGGCCGCGTCGTAGCCGCGGGCGAAATCGCCCTCGGGGCGCTCGATCTTGATGACGCGTGCGCCCATTTCGGCAAGGCGGCACGTGCAAAGGGGAGCGGCGAGCGCCTGCTCGATGGCCACGACCGTGACCCCGGCAAGCGGCAGGGGGTGTTCAGTTGAAGTCTGGCGATTCATGGATCGTCTCCGCAATTTTTGGCTGGTCGCAGTGAGTATTGCGGTTCGGTCCGAATAGATACATCGAGATAATTCAAACGGAGCGTTTGTCAAAACCGAATGCTGGCGGCAGAATCGTCTTTCCTGCGGAGGTGCTGATGCGCTATGAACTGACGGATCTGGAAGTCTTCCTGGCGGTTGCCGAGGAAGGGACCGTGACGCGCGGCGCGGAACGCTGCCACCTCGCGCCTTCGTCGGTAAGCCTGAGAATCAAGGGCCTGGAAGACGTGGTTGGCGCACCCTTGCTGGTGCGGCTCGCGCGCGGCGTGATGCCGACGCCCGCCGGGCGTATCGTAATGGAGCACGCCCGGCGCTGCATCGCGCAACTGGAGCAGATGAACGCGGATCTGTCGCCGTTTTCGAATGGTCTGGTGGGGCACGTGACGCTGTTCGCCAACAACAATGCGATCAGCTCTTATCTGCCCGACGATCTCGCGTGCTTTTTCTCGCGCTATCCGAACGTGCGGATTTCGCTGGAGGAGCGCCTGAGCCACGACATCGTGACGGCCGTGGCTTCGGGCCGCGCCGACCTCGGCGTGGTGGCACTGGAGGCCAACCATCCCGAGTTGGATTTTCATCGGTATCGCGAGGACGAACTCGTGGTGGTCACCGCGCGCGACAGCGATATCGCCGCGAGGGGAGAGATCGGCTTCGGGGAGTGCCTGGAGCGCCCGTTCATCAGCCTCCAGCCGGGTGCGGCACTTCACACGTTCCTGATGAATCATGCGAGCGCGCTGGGCGGGCGCCTGGACGTGCGTGTGCAGGTGTCGAGCTATGGTGCGATCGTGAAACTAGTTGCATCTGGTGCCGGAATTGGCATCGTCGCGCGCTCGGCCATCGAGAGCGACTCAGGCAGCAACGTCGTGGTGCTCAAGCTCGCGGAACCCTGGGCTCGCCGCGACCTGTGCGTATGCGTATTGCGCAACACACCAGTATTGAATCCGTTTCGGGACCGCTTGCGCGAAGTGCTGACGGACACGGGGGCGTTGCCGCCTGAGGGCGCTGCGCACCACAAGACTTAGCGCGAGACGACGCTCCAGCACTTGGAGATCACCACTATCTGCGTGTCGCGTCGAGGCACGCGGCACACAATGGACATGCGTTCGTAAAGCTAGGTATGCTTCTCGCAGGCGAGCCTCGTGGCCCGTCCATTCGAGTCCAGACTCACTTCCCGGTGTGTTATCCCATGCATTTTGGCCTTGTCGACCTTCAAACCTTCGTTGCCGTCGCCGAAGCTGGCAGCCTTACGCACGGCGCAGCCCGCGTCAACCTCTCGCTCGCGGCGGTCAGTGCGCGTATCCGGCAGATGGAGGAGGCGGTAGGTGTGCCGCTGCTGGAGCGTCGGCCTCACGGCATACGCGTCACGGAGGCGGGGCAAACCTTCCTGCGCCACGCGCGGGCCACCCTCGGCGCGCTACAACGCATGACGGACGACCTCGCACAGTTCTCCCAGGGGATGCGGGGGACCATCCGCATCCTCTCGAACACGAATGCACTTGTCGAGACGCTGCCTGGCCCGCTTAGCCGCTTTCTCTGCGACAACCCCAACATCAACATCGAAATCGAGCAGCGTCCGAGCGATGAGATCATCGCGGCCATTGCGGAAGGAGTGGCCGATATCGGCATCATCGCTTCGCCGCCCGAGGGCGTGGCGCTCACGACGTTTCCCTTTGCCACCGACCGCCTGTGCGCGGTTGTGCCCGCAGTCGACGAACGTTTCGCGCTGCAGCGGGAGATCGCCTTTGCCGATCTTATCGAAGCCGATTTCGTTGGTCACGAACGCGGCTCGTCGATTCAGGTGTTCCTCGAAAATCAGGCGAAGCGGCTGCATCGCAACTTGCGGCACCGCATCCAGCTTGGCAACTTCGCGTCGATCTGCCGCCTGGTCGAAAACGGCGTGGGCGTCGCGGTACTCCCTGAGTCGGCGGCGCGGCGGTTTCAACGCTCGATGCGGGTGCGTCTGCTGCGCATCACCGACGCGTGGGCCGTGCGCAAGATCCTGATCTGCGTAAGCGACCTCGAGCGGCTGCCTTCCTCCACCCGGCGGCTCGTCGAACATCTCGTGCGCCTTGGCGCCGCCACCGGCTGATAAAAAAGCACAAGAAGCGCAGGTTTCGGTTCGGGTTGAGTCTGGCTTCGCCAATCAGCGATTGTTCAGGAGCCGATGGGGACAGAGAATGAACCCCGTTGGCAATCGAACTTCTGGAGGTGAAGCAATGAATGCTCGCGACGTCGAGACGAAAACCCGGTCCTGGCTGTTCACTCCTGCGACGCGCCCCGAGCGTTTCGCCAAAGCCGGCCCGGCGGGGGCCGATGTGCTGATCGTGGATCTGGAGGACGCCGTGCGTCCCGAAGAAAAGACCATCGCCCGCCGCCAGTTGGGCAACCTGCTCAGCCAGCCGTTCAGTTCTACCGCCGCGCTCGCGGTGCGCATCAATACGCCGAACTCGCGCAGCGGTCTGGATGACCTGGCCGCGCTGCTCGACGCGGCATTTCAACCGGCTTTCATCGTGATCCCCAAGGTGGAGGCCGCGCAAACGGTCCTGCAGGTCGAAGCGCTGCTGCGCGAAGTGGCGAGCGACGCACGCGTGGTACCGCTGGTGGAATCGCGCCAGGGCGTCGTGGTGTTGCCGGAGCTGCTTGCCACGGCCTCGCGTGTCGCGGCGGTCATGTTCGGCGCGGGGGACTATGCCGGGGACGTTGGCGTGCAGCCTGCGTCGTTCGCACTTTCCGTCGCACGCGTGCAGATTTCGGCCACCTGCGTGGCGAGCGGCATACGCGCCATCGACGCGCCATGCTTCGAGATCGGCAATAGCGCCGCACTCGAGCACGAAATCGGGTTTGCCGCCGCGAACGGGTTCGACGGCAAGGCGGCCATCCATCCTTCACACATCGGACCCATCAACGCGGCCATGACGCCGGACGCCGCAAAGATCGACTGGGCGCACCGCGTGATCGAGGCCGCACGAGAAGGTGCGGCGGTGGTCGATGGCCGTATGGTCGACGAGGCGATTGCCCGTGAGGCACGGCGCGTTCTGTCGCGTGCCTAAGCGCTCTTTTTTTTCAATTTCAACCAGGAGAATGTCATGAGCGAATCCATCGCTGCCTACCGCAAGATCGCGGAGAACCGCTTTCGCGAGGTCTCCGGCCTTTACTACGAAGACTTCGAGATCGGAAACACCTACGAGCATCGCCCGGGCCGGACGATCACGGACGTCGACAACATCTGGACGACCCTGCTCACCATGAACACGCAGCAGGTGCACTTCGACCAGGCCTACGCGAGCCACACCGAGTGGAAGAAGATGCTGGTGGACAGCACCTTCACGCTCGCGCTGCTGACGGGCATGAGCGTTAGCACCGTGAGCGCCAAGGTGGTGGCCAATCTGGGCTGGAACAACGTACGCGCGACGCACCCGGTCTTTGCCGGCGACACCCTTTACGCGGAATCGACGGTGCTGGACAAGCGCGAATCGAAAAGCCGTCCCACGCAAGGCATCGTCACGGTCCTCACACGCGGGATCAATCAGGACGGGAAGCTGGTGATGTCGTTCGAGCGCACGATGCTGATCTACCGGCGCGGCCATTCGCCGGAAGCGGAAGCCAACTACTAAGGAGCATGGCTATGAATAACGAATCCGTTTATTCCTCAAAAATTCGTACAACTAAGGAGGCAGTGTCGTCGATTGAGAGCGGTTCGACTGTGGCTCTCGGCATGGCGATGTCCCAGCCGCCTTCGCTTCTGGCCGCGCTGGCGGCGCGTGCGAGTGCGGGCGATGTCGATGCGCTGAAGGTCTATTACTTCCACGCCGAATCGTTTCTCAGCAAGACGCTGCTGCAATACGAACTGATGGGGCGCATCCAGCCGCACTGCATGTTCCTCGGCGAGCCTGAGCGCAAGCTGATCCGCCAGGGCGCCGAAGACGGCGACCGCAAGGTCGTATTCTTCGTGCCGAACACCTTTAGTCAGTCGCCGCGTCTTTTCAGCGACCATATTCCGGTCGACACGATGCTGGTGATGGTGTCACCCATGGATAGCAACGGCTATTTCACGTTCGGTACCAACAACGATTACACGAGCGCCGTTGCGCGCTCCGCGCGCCGGCTTGTGGTCGAGGTCAATCCGAACATGCCGCGCGTGTTCGGCGATTCGTTGCTGCACATTTCCGAGGTCGACGCCATTGTCGAATCGGATCATCCGCTGCCGCAACTGCTGCCGAAGCCGGCGAGCGACAAGGATCATGTGATTGCGGATTTGATCTCAAACCTCATTCCCGACGGCGCCTGCCTGCAGATGGGTATTGGCGCGCTGCCCAATGCCGTGTGCGGCGCGCTGTATGGCCACCGCGACCTGGGCGTGCATACCGAACTGCTGACGCCTGGGCTCGTGGACCTGATCCGGCGCGGCGTGGTGACGAACCGCAACAAGGCCGTGAATCGCGGCAAGTCGGTCTTTACCTTCGCCATGGGCGATCAGGCGATGTACGACTTCATGAACGACAACCCCTCCATCGAGAGCTACCCGGTGGACTACGTGAACAATCCGGCGGTCATCTCGCAGAACCCGAAGATGATCTCGGTGAATTCGACTGTGGAGATGGACCTGACCGGCGCGTGCAATTCCGAGCATGTGAACGGGCATCAGTACAGCGCGACAGGCGGCCAGCTCGACTTCGTTCGCGGTGCCTACGGGTCGGCAGGCGGCAAGTCGATCATCGCGTTCCATTCCACGGCGAAGGGCGGCGCGCTTTCGAAGATCGTGCCGAAGCTCTCGGGGCCGGTGACCACGCCGCGCACAGACACGCACATCGTCGTGACCGAGTACGGCGTCGCGAATCTCAAGGGGTTGTCGTCGACGGAGCGGGCACGGGCGCTGATCGGGCTCGCGCACCCCGATTTCCGCGCGACGCTCGCGGACGAGGCCAAAGCCCTTCATCTGATCTAATCGCAGGAGCACGATCATGACACGACAAACCATTTCCGATTACCTCACGAACGCGCTTGCTGCCGCGGGTGTCGAGCGCATCTGGGGTGTGACGGGCGACAGCCTCAACGGACTATCGGACAGCTTGCGGAGGCTCGGCAAGATCGAGTGGGCCCATACGCGCCACGAAGAGTCGGCAGCCTTTGCCGCGGGTGCCGAGGCGGCGCTGACCGGGAAGCTCGCCGTGTGTGCGGGAAGCTGCGGACCGGGCAATCTGCACCTCATCAACGGGCTGTTCGATTGTCAGCGCAACCACGTGCCCGTGCTGGCCATCGCCGCGCATATTCCTACCTCCGAAATCGGGCTTGGCTACTTTCAGGAGACGCATCCGCAGGAACTCTTTCGCGAATGCAGTCACTTCGTCGAACTGGTGACCAATCCGCAGCAGTTTCCGCGCGTGCTAGACCGTGCCATCCGCACGGCGCTGGAATCGCGCGGCGTGGCGGTCATCGTGCTCCCGGGCGACGTGGCGCTCGAAAGCGCGCCTGACGACAAGCCCGGCGTGCTCTCGTTGGACGCTTCGGTAACGATTCCCGAAGCGGGTCAGCTCGACAGGCTGGCGCAACTACTCAATCGCTCCGAGGCTGTCACGCTGCTGTGCGGCAGCGGCTGCGAGGGCGCGCACGACGAAGTGGTGGCGCTGGCCGACGCTCTCGGCGCGCCGATCGTTCACGCCTTACGCGGCAAGGAACATGTGGAGTGGGACAATCCGTTCGATGTGGGCATGACCGGGTTGATCGGCTTCAGTTCCGGCTATCACGCGATGAAGGCGTGCGATACGCTCGTCATGCTTGGCACTGACTTCCCGTACCGGAACTTCTATCCCTCCGAAGCGAAGGTGGTCCAGATCGACCGCAACGGCGCCGTGCTCGGCCGCCGCGTGCCCCTCGAGCTGGGGCTCGTGGGTGACGTCAAGGCCACGGTGGCCGCGCTCCAGGGCCGCCTTGAGCGCAAGCCGGACCGGCGCTTTCTCGAAGCGGCGCGCAAGCACTATGCCGAAGCGCGGGCCGGTCTCGATGCATTCGCGAGGCCGTCGCCGCCGGGCAGCCCGATCCACCCGCAATATCTTACGAAGCTCGTAAGCGATCTGGCGGAAGAGGATGCGGTCTTTAGCGTCGACGTCGGCACGCCGACCCTGTGGGCCGCGCGCTATCTGCGCATGAACGGCAAGCGCAGGCTGCTGGGGTCCTTCAACCATGGTTCGATGGCGAATGCCTTGCCGCAGGCGCTGGGCGCCCAGGCGGCTGCACGGGATCGTCAGGTGGTAGCGCTTTGCGGCGATGGCGGCCTTTCGATGCTGATGGGCGATCTGCTCACGGCACGCCAGGAGGCGTTTCCGTTAAAGGTCGTCGTGTTCAACAACAGCTCGCTCGGCTTCGTGTCGATGGAAATGAAGGCCGGCGGCTATCTCGACGACGATACGCAGCTCGCTTCGACCGACTACGCCGCGATCGCGCGTGGCGCGGGCATCGAGGCGACACGCGTGGAGGACTCGGAAGAGTTGGAAGGCGCACTCGCGCATGCGCTTTCGCGGCCATGGCCGGTGCTGGTGGACGTTGTGGTTGCAAAGCACGAAATTGCCTTGCCGCCCAAGATCGAGTGGGCGCATGCGAAGGGCTTCAGCCTGTATATGCTGCGGGCCGTGCTCAACGCGAAAGGCAATGAAGTCGTGGAGCTGGCCACAACCTGGCTGCGCTAATCGTCCCCTCGGTCCGGGAAATAGTCGCGGCGGCACCCTGCAGAGGGGGCTAGCCGGACAAGACCGTCTCCCGCGCTGCCTTTGTATATGGCGCTTCGCAACGAAGCTGTTGAGATTCGCTAATTATTCTACTGGGTGCGCCAATTCCGCAAACAGAGCCTGTGCCAGGAGATGTAAAGGCTGATGCCAACATTGGGGCGCTGGCCAGGATGAGACCCGTCTTCCAGCAGGAGAGCGATCAGGTCGCCAATCTGGCCATGACATCGCACGCCGAATGAACAGTGTGTAGCAGTCGAAAGTAAATTCAGAAGACGTACGACCCGGCAACTGCTAGCGTCAAACCTAGGAGGGTGTCAGGTATGCCCTGATCGGAGATTGTCTCGAGTCGAATTGCTTGCTTAGAACGCGTCTTAGAGGCCAGCGCTCTTCGGCCAAAGATGTCTTGCACCGGTTAGTCGGACATATAATTCCGCGAGTCCACTGAGACTTCGATCGCTATGGCTGCGGCGACTATGCTTGCTGAGCGCGGGTAGTGTCAGGCGCTGGCGCTGCTGCGTACCAGTTGCCCCATCCGCAGTAGGGCGCCCGAGAGGAGCCCTACTGCGAGCCATAACGCCACATCGTGCATCAGTCTGGTTGCGAGCCCCCCGAACACAGCACCGGCGAAGAAGCTGAATCCTGCCGCTCCAAGGAGCGACGCGTCGTGAAGAGCCGACTTGTCGTATCTTGGGATCAGTCCTTCGAGCAATTTCTTCGCTGCGCGGCGAAGGTTTCCGGTTGTCATCACAGACGTGTACGTAAGGTTCTCGATGTGCGTGAAGGACAAGGTCTGCAGCGTAGCGACGAATGTGATACCTGGGATCAGCCAAAGCTCTGAGCGTCCACACACACCACTAGCCGCTACAGCCAGAAAAAGAATTTCAAGCAAAAGGCAGACAAGTGCAGGGCGCGGAAGCGAGTTCGCGACGGCGTCGAGGCGCAGCAGGTGAACCATAAATACCGCGAATACAAAGGCGACAAGCGGGGGAATGTGCAGCCGCGCCTGGGTCCAGTCACCAGCTGCTATGTGGATGCCGAGGAGTGCCACGTTTCCCGTCATCGTGTTCGCGAATACACCGCCGTGGCCAACGTAAGTATACGCGTCGAGAAAGCCTCCGGACAGCGTCAAGAGTACGGCGACGCCGCGGTTTCTACTTGCCGCATCGAGATCCATCGTGTTCGCCCCTGCGCAAGGTACCTCCGCGCATCTTACCAGCCAGAAATAGGGCAAAGGGAGGGCGGACGAGACGGCCTGCAGTGAAATCAGGGGGACACTCACATCGAGACTCCCCTGTTTAGACTTTCGCGAAGTAACGATGCTCGGATTTGCTGTTCGATATGCCGTCTATTTCGGTTATATCGAACGCGAAATCGGTGAAGTTCCGCACGTTGGCATGCTGCCAGCAGGACAGGTCAAAGACCGGCTGCGCAGGCCCTGTGGCTCCGTAAGATTCCGTAAGTGGCCCATCACCTTTGCGGCGAGCTCAAAGAGGTCATGTCCCGAGATTTGATTCTGCTCGGCGAGCTCGAAGACCGTGTCGTGTTTGTCAATATACCTGCTTCCGGGATCAGGGTATCGTCCGGCCCATGCGACGAAGTGAGTCAACAGCTCGAGAGTTGCCAGATCCTTGGCGTCGAGATCGACAACGAACGTTGCGAGTTTCTTAAGGTCATGGGTTAGATACTTTCGCTCAGCTTCCGAATACGCCTCGGCGCCTTCTTTAACGATGATCATTGCCTTCAGGCATATCTCTAGGCTGTAGCCCACCAACATGAGAGCAACGGCACAATACTGGCTGTCGCAAATGCCTCGCATTTCTGCTGGCACGTTGTCGAAGGACGGCTCGGTTCGAATTAAAACGAACGCGGCTTGCGACATAGCTTCTGCCTGCGTCAGCCATAACAGCGGATTCTTCAGGTCTTCACTGGTTGGCTGTTTGGAAGGATCAAGCTCGGCGCCATTTACGGACGCAATCATCGCCCAACGCATCCATCCCGAACGGCTGTAGCCTCCCGGATCTTGGAAAAACTGTTTCCTGCTCGGCAGCATCGGATTCATCGTTTCTCGTAGCGAATTGCTAATTCGTAGACGGACGAGAATTATAAGGTTTTGGCCCACATGGCAGTCTGGCATCGGACGGCAGCAGATCAGGCCTACTTCCTGCATTTGCGTACGGCTCCAATCTCGGCCGGATCATTGCGCGAGATCAACCCTCTCGAGACCAGCGACGGGCCGAGCACTGCTTTTGCGCGAGTATGGTCGGCGTCCTGTGCGGCGGGCCAGCGGGGATTGCGCCACACCTCCGAAGCGGCAGCAAGGTTGCGCACGGCGGTGTCGACGGCAAGCCGAAGCCGGACGTCGAGAGCGACACGATTGCTCGAACGGCCGCTGTACCTTGGAAGCTGCCGTAAAGGGTTCGCGGGATCGAAGGGTGGTTGTGGGTCGACTCCAGTCCTACGCCTTGCAGGCAAGCGGCCATTCCCCGAGGGGCTGCGACTTACCGCTCAGGCACCGTCTTTTAGATCTTCACGAGTCTCCAGCGAAAGCCAGAAACGGGTCGTCTGCACAAGCTCGTTGCGATACCGAATTCAGCGGTCTAGTGACGTTGATAGCGCCCGACTTCCCGCTGGCGTTCGACCATCTGCCAGCAACGATAAGAATTGCCAGCATCTGCATCGCGACACGAAAGCATGCCGTGACGTACCGCACCCGACCAACGTCTCCTGAATCCCACGCGAACCGTTCGCACTCGTCTAACCCTTCAGCAATTAGCAAACGTTTGCCAGTTCGTGCAATCAACGTTTGAAATCGAAAACACCAAATAAATCACTTGCTATACGAGTCAATTCGATGCGAATCGGATACCACGAACACATCCTTTCCCCCCTTCTTTCTAAAGCTATGTGTCTCATCTGCCGTAAACCCATATTCGTACGCAGCGAAATTGCGATAAATCGCGGTGTCGCAGTGAGTCGTCTGCATGGACGGATAGCCCGCGTACTATCGTCGAATAAAAAGGACTTGAATGAAAATTCGCGGCTCCATGTTGATGGGGGCGGCCTTAACCGTGTCGGGATGTGCGATTAATCCACAAACCGGTCAACCGGAAATTGCCCCCGCAGTCAAAACCCAATTCAACAGTGTTTTCGATAGTCCCGATCCTTGCGCGAACAACGATCGCAACATCGGCATCGTTGCCGGCGCAGTCGCTGGCGGCGTTGTCGGCTATCTTGTTCACGGAACAAAAGGCGCCATTGCTGGTGCGGTAATTGGTTCGGGGGGAGGATTCCTGATCGGGCATGTGCTCGATTCCCGTCGCTGCGCGCTATACAAGATCGCGCAAGCAAACGGGCTGCGACTTGCATCGGCGCCAATCACACAAGGCAAGCCAGCCGGTAGCAGCGGTTCGGGCAACGATGCCGGTAACGCGCTGGGACTCGATGTCCAGTTAGAGAACAAATCGGATGAGTTTGTGGCGGGCACAGCCGAGTTGACGCCTCAGGCTCGCGGTTATCTGGCGCAGATCGCGGCTCAATACGCGCCCAAGACGGCGCTGGCCGCGCTTCCTTCGAATGCGACACCCGAACAGCGCGCGCAGGCATTGAACAGAAAGGTGCTGATTGTCGGCCATACGGACGAAGGGGATGCGTCACTGGGTGCCGACCCGTCCACTCTCTCGCAGCAGCGCGCCAAGGCGGTAGCGAAGGTGTTCATGGATCAGGGCGTACCCATGCAGAACATCTTCTATCAGGGCGCGGGCGACACCTTGCCGATTGCGTCAAACGCGACGCAGCAAGGTCGCGAGGAGAATCAGCGGGTACAAATTGTCGACGTGCCGACGGAAGCAGATCTTCAGCAGTTCTTGTCGCAACGTACGGCCAACCCGGCGAATTACCTGTTTGCCAATACCGCGACGCAAGCGGGGGCTCCTTCGAACAGCGGGGATCTGGCAGCGCAAAGCAATCAGGAGACTGCGGCCACCAAGGCGGCAGATCAAGATCGACCGACACAACCGGCCGCCACGCCTAAACCTGTTCGAAAAGCACGTGCCAATCCGGTCGAGAAGACGACCAGTTCCAACAGCGATCCGGCAGCGGACTCGACGATGGCCAACCCCGCCACGAACTCGACTCAAAAGACGCCGTTGGCTTCCCCGCCGTCTTTGGCTGCGGACCGTAATGCCGCGTCGGGATACGACTTTGGCGGAGCGCCTACGACCGGCGCGGGCGTTCCGGTGCGACTCGGGGCGCCTTTGTCGAAGTCGGCGTTCAGCATTATCAGCAATGCGAATGCAAGCCCTCAAATGACGCTGGGCTCGTGCCTCGGCGACCGCCCGCACAATGCGTCGGCGGTGCGCAATCTGGCAACTGACCAGGTGTTGAACGTCCGCGACTATATGCCGGGGTTCTACGGAGCGCCGTGGGTAGCAGGAATGGGTGGAAACCTCGTTGCGCTACTGAACGTGCGCGTGCCGAGCGATGCTGGCAGCCCGGTCCCCGAGCCAGAACTGAATATCTATAAAGCGTACGCGAGCAATCCGAAGCAGAAGCCCTCGTTCACTGCACGCGTGCCTGTGAACGTGTACCGCGGTAGGGATGCCACGCTCTATCGCGTCTTTGTGCAGGGGCCGATGCGTTGCATGGATCTCGTCGTGCCGACCAGCCAGCCGCGCGCGACGGGCAACGTGTATTACACCAATCGTGCGGTGGACTTTACTGCTTCAGGCGTATTCGCGCTCCGTTAAATTAACCGTGGACTCCGAGGTCGAACGTGCTCTCGAATGTTATTCAAGCTTTTGTCGCTAACTTGCTGTGGTCTCTTCCGTTGCTTATTGCGGCCGTCTTCAGCATCTTCTTCGCATGGAAACGCTACACCGACGATTTGTGGTGGGCGGATTTCTGGGTTTGCGTACCGTTGGTCGGCAAGATGCGTCGCTGGAAGCGGCAAACACACGGAATCGAAAACGTGTCGACGTGGAAGGCCGCCGGCCTGCCGCCTGCTGAAGAGTCGCTTTGCTCGACGTATATCGATAAGTTGCCGAAGGTCGATCCTGTCGTCTTCGCGCGCGCCAACGAATACCTGAAAATCACGCATCAGAATGGTCGCTCGCCTACGTCGGCGTTCACCTGGGCCGCACTCTGGCTGCTGACGATCGCTGAAGCGGCCGGTACCGGCATGTTGATCGCGCCGTTTGTGGCAAGCGAGATCACGGGCAATCAGATGGTGTGGATCGGCTATGTCATCGCGACCGTGATGGCAGTCGGTCTGCTCGGCCTGACGCACGCAGCGGGCAAGGACGTGTACAAGCGGTCCGCGATCAGGAAGGCACTGGGGTCGGTGAACGAGACGGTAGAGGGCTACACGGGCCACAAGATCAGCAGCGGTGACGATCAGGCACAGGATGAGGGCGCACCGCCAAAGGTGCGCTTCGGCAGTCGTGTACTCGACGGTGCGCACGACCGTGGCAGTCTTGTCGTACCGATCGTCGCCATCGCACTGCTTGCCGTCCTGCTCATCGGCATTACCTGGATGCGTATCAAGGGACTGCAGATCGAGATGACGAATCACGTCGCCGATCACGGTCAGATGGCATCGGGTTCGGGCAGCAACCCGTTCCCGCCGGTGCCGGGTCTCGATGCATCGACGCCTTTGCCCACTGACGTAGCCGATTCGTCGCGTGCGGCGCAACAGAGCGTCGATCACGAGCTGAACAGCGAAATGTTCAGTCAGGGTATCGCGGGTGCGATCGTGCTGGCGATCATCTATGTGATCACGCAGGCGCTCGGCTTCTTTCAGGCTTTCGGCAGTTCGTTCGTCGGCGACGGTAAGAACGCGTACCAGCAGACGCTTGGACACACGAGTTTCCAGAGTTACTTTGCAAAGCACATCAAGCCGACGCTCGATCGCGGCAACATGCGATTGACCGAGTTGCGTGCCCATCTTGGCCGCGAAGTGCCGAGGTACCGGGAGAACGTATCGAAAATAAGCTGTCACGATTTCTACAGCCGTAAGCTTCATGAAGACGCGCTGCGCCCGGTGCAAATGGACAGCATGGGGGCCGTACCCTCGCCCACCGAATCGGCCGCCGCGGATCGACGCGAAGCAACCGCAAACACGGCACACGCCGAAGACCCTGTGCGTTCTGCAGCGAGCACTGCTGTATTCCAGGACGCTGCGCGTATCGCCGAACGCATCCTTGACGAATCGGATCAGGAGCGTCGCAAGGTAATTCTGGATGTGGCTGCCGACGGCTCTGCCGAGCGGCGCAGTTCGATTCTTGCGGCTGTTCAAACGCTCAAGCTCAAACGGAAGGAAGCTGCCGAGCAGGCGCGACTCGAAGACGACATTCTCGGGGATATCTGATGCGCGCTTACACAAAGGCCATTCAAGCGCTGGTGGTCGCCGGGCTGATGTCGATCGCAACGATTCAGCTTGCGCACGCCGGTCTGACAAACGACGTCCCGAGCTGCTACACCGCCAATCAGATTGCGCAACGGGGAGTGCTCTACGACCAGTTGATCTATGTGCTGGTCGATCAAACGGTGCAGCTTGACCCGTCGCTGCAAAAGCAGGTGCTTGACAACACGCGGGCGATGCTCACGCCCGGTACAAAATTTGTTGTTGCTGAGTTTTCGGCGTTTTCGCAAGGCCACTATCTCAACGTGCTGCATACCGGCATCATCGAACGGCCCATCCCTGCCAGCGAAGAAGGTGATGTGGTGATGAGCCGCCTGCGCAATTTTCACACCTGTCTCCAGCAGCAGCAGGTTTACGCGCAGCGTCTGGCTGTCGGTTCGACTGCGGAAGTGATGAAGTCAAGCACGTCGACTCTGGCGCAGTCCGACATCATGATGGCGTTGAAGACCGTGTCGACCGCCGTTGCATTGGAAAAGGCGGCACACAAGGTGGTATTTGTCGTCACTGACGGTTTGGAAAATTCCAGCGTGACGAGTTTCTATGCACACGACGCGGTACGTAATATCAATCCCGCAGTCGAGTTGAAGAAGGCGCAGGACAATAGTCTGCTTGGCGATTTCAGTGCTGCTCGCATATTCGTTATCGGTGGGGGCGTGATGCAGCCCGCTACGTCAGGTTCGACAGCAGCGCGTAACGGTTATCGCGATCCGCGCACGTTGATGAACCTGAAGCAGTTCTGGACCAGCTATTTCCAGCGTTCCAACGCGCAGCTTGTCGAATTCGGCGAACCGGCTTTGCTTGAGTCGCTGTCGTACTAGAGGCCTCGGGCTCACGAGTAGCGAGGCCGATCGCTGCTGCCGTCGAATAGATGACGCAGGCGCTTCTGGGTAGAAGCCGGCTACTCCCCAAAGACAGGTGCGAGCGCATCACAACCGAAAGGCATTCGTAATAATCGGCGCGCGCAGCAATGCTCAACCGCGCAAAGCGCTATAGTGGCGACTTGCTTCTGCGACGCATGGCGCGATAAAATCGCGCCTGCTCATTGGGGAGTAGCCGCCTCGAACGCGATGTTCGAGGGCGCACGTCAACATACTTGGCGAGTCGAGAGACCCGCTATGGCGTGCGCAGCTAAATGCCTGGCAAGACCGATGACTCGCATTCCGACCTAACCGGGTCGCCGGAATGCGCGTCATCGCGTTTTTTCTGCGCGGCCCGGGTACAACAACCCCATGCAATCCTTCCTCATTTCGACCAGTGTGGTCGGCCTTGCTGAAATCGGCGACAAGACTCAACTCTTGTCCCTGGTATTGGCAGCGCGATATCGCAAGCCCATTCCCATCATCCTCGGTGTTTTTGCCGCTACCCTCATCAACCATGGTGCATCCGGCGCACTCGGCGCGTGGCTCGCGAGCGTTCTGAGTCCGGGCATTCTGAATTGGGCGGTTGTCGCGTCATTCGCCGTGATGGCCGTGTGGATTCTCGTTCCGGACAAGCTGGACGATGCCGATGCGGTTTTGACGAAAAACTCGATGGGTGTGTTCGGCACAACCGCGCTCACATTCTTTCTCGCCGAGATGGGCGACAAAACCCAAATCGTCACGATTGCCCTGGCGGCGCGCTTTCATGAGTTCTTCGGCGTGGTTGCGGGTACGACACTCGGCATGATGCTGGCCAATGTGCCCGTCATCTACCTGGGACACAAATTCGCCGACCGCCTGCCAACAAAGGCGGTCCACATTCTGGCCGCCATTATCTTCGTTGTCCTCGGTGGCCTCGCGCTCAGGACCGCGCTGTACCCGCAAGCGCATCCGCTGTTCTAGTTCGCGGCCGACGCGCGCACCGCACTCCACCAACGCGAGACCTTTAGAAAAACCCCGAGCGTGCCGTTAATACGCGGTGGTCCGACAAAACGTGGACCGGGATCGGAGTCGTCCGTCGTTTACTCGGTTCGAAGTCAACGAACGAACTGAGCGATGCTTCGGATCACGACTTCCGGATACGCACGTCGTCTACGGGAAGACTGACACTTTCAGTTTCCTTCCGCCCAACCTGCTCGAACAGGGCGCCTCGTCGACGTGCCGTTCCACATCGGAGCAATCGTGACCAGACAGAAAGGCACCCAAAGGCGTCGATATCTGTGGCGACGCAACGCAGCAGAAGACCGAGTTGAGCAGACGTCGTCGAATGTGCCCCCCGCGCGGCGCACCGCCGTATTTGGTCTCGTCCTCGTTCTATTGAGCGTGCCGCTCCTGGCCTTCTGGGGAGCGTATGAAAGCTTGAGTGCCGGTTTCGCCGCGCAAGCTGCCAACGAGGCGGATAAGGCTTTCGAGGAAGCTCGCTATAGCGTTGCGTGGGAGGAATCGGCCGAACGCAAGTACTTTCTGGACCCACGTCCGGAGGTTCTACGCGAGCACCGCGAGGCCGGTGAAGCACTTGACGCAGCGCTGAAGAAGGCAGTGGCACTTGAGCCCGGCAGCAGCGCAATGCTGCGCGGCCTGCTGGAGAAGCACGCGAAGTATCGAGCGTTCGCCAAACCGATGTTCAAGGCCGTCGATGATCACGACATCGCGAGAGCCAATGAGATCGACGAGGATTCGGCCGATCCACTCTTCGACGATATCGAGCAAAAGGTTCTCGCGGCAGCGGCACAGCACCGCGACGATGCGACGATGCAACTCGACCGGCTCGTTGCCGTGCAACGGATCGTCCTGATATCGACCCCCGTGGTACTCGCGATCGGCGTGGGGCTCTCGCTGCTGTTTCTTCAGATGCTGCGGCGCATTCGCAAGAACGTGGATGCGGCGGCCCAGGACGCGCTGCGCAGCAGCGAACAGAGGCTGCAGGCGCTTGTCGCGAACACGTCGGATGCGATACTCGTTTCCGACGTCAACGGGACTGTGACTTACGAGGCGCCGACGCGAAGACCGGACCCCTTGAAGAACATGGGCCAGCTCGTCGGCACCAGTCTGCTCGATCCGATTCATCCCATTGACCGCCCCACGCTGCAGGGCCTGTTGGAGACCGTGTCGTCGACGGCTCGATCCACGAAATCCATCGAGATCCGTACTCGAGGTGAGGGCGATGCGTGGCGCTATATTCAGCTTACCTTGACGAATCTGCTCGATGAACCGGCTGTCGGCGCAATCGTGGCGACCGCAAGCGACACCACCGAAAGGAAGAACTTCGAGGAGCAGCTCGCGCGACGGGCGTTCTACGATACGCTCACCTCGTTACCGAACCGCGCACTGCTGCTCGATCGTATTAGCCAGGCCGAAGCTCGCGCGCGTGAGCGTAATGCGATGATCGGCGTTGTCTTCGTCGACCTGGACAACTTCAAGCGGGTGAACGACAGTCTCGGACACCACGTGGGAGACCGGCTGTTGATCGCAGCGGCCAAACGCCTCGAAGGGTGCATTCGCCCGACCGACACCGTCGCGCGGTTGGGCGGAGACGAGTTCGTCATCCTGCTGGAACACCTCGGGAGTGAGGCGACGAGCGAAGGCACCCTGGTTGCGGACAACATCCTGGCGCAATTCAGTCAACCGTTCGATCTCGACAACAAACAGTACATCGTCAGCGCGAGCGTTGGGCTGGCATTCGCGCACGCTGGGCGCGGCCGCGGCGATGCTGATACGTTGTTGCGGGACGCCGACGTCGCGATGTACCGGGCCAAGAACGGTGGAAAGGGCCGCTACGTGGTTTTCGAAGAGAACATGCACGCGGAAGCAGTCAAAAAGCTGGAGATTGAAACGGACCTGCGTCACGCGATCGAGCATCGCGACCTACGGGTGTATTTCCAGCCCATCATGCAGCTTCAGGAGGCAGGGTTCCGAGAAATGGAAGCGCTCGTGCGATGGCAGCACCCCACGCGAGGTTTGCTGCCGCCCGCCGAGTTCATTGCGATTGCAGAAGAAAGCGGCCTGATCATTCCACTCGGACGATACGTACTGGAAGAGGCTTGCCAGCAAGTCGCCCGCTGGCAGCGGGAGTTCCCGACCGAGCCGCCACTGCAGATTAGCGTCAATCTCTCGCCTCGGCAGTTCGATGATCCAAACCTCGTTGCCGACGTGGCTGCGGCGCTGTCCAGTGCTCACATCGGCGCAGGCTCGCTGAAATTGGAGGTCACGGAGGGCCTGATCATGCGGGATACCGAAAGGAGTATCGAGACGCTCCAGAGGCTGAAAGACTTTGGCGTCACAATCGCAATCGACGACTTCGGCACGGGTTATTCATCGCTTAGTTATCTTCGCAGGCTGCCGCTGGATGTGCTGAAAATCGACCGATCCTTTGTTCAGGGCATTGGCACGAGTGCTGAGGACGATGCAATCGTTCGAGCCGTCATCTCCATGGCGCAGTCTCTTGGACTGTCCGTCACGGCTGAGGGAATTGAAACGAGTGAGCAGGCAAGGCTCCTTCGTGAGTGGTCTTGCCAAACTGGACAGGGCTATCTTTTTTCACGGCCTCTGCCTGCGGAGGAGTTTACAGCGCTGTTTCGTGCACATTCTGCCGGTTCCACCCGCAGCCATTCCGCGGGCGACTTCACCATTGAGCCGCTCTGACCCATACGCGAGTGCTGTCGGTTGAACGCGTATCGGTCACCTCTGCTGTATCGCGATCTCACGAAGCGCCATGAGGACGGTGTGTCGTGTCGTTTCACATCATGCCGCCCATGCTTCCAGTGCCGCCCACCCCGGTTCCACCGGTCCCGCTTGTGCCGTTACCTGGCGATATCGCAATCGGATGTGCGGCCCCCATCGTGGCCATCAGTGCGACGGCGGCTGCGTCCGGTTCGCCATTGGCGTCGATTGCGCCAAGAGTGAGGAGCGCTTCGAGATCGTTGTCCTCGCCCGGCTGTCCGACAGTGAATGCGGTGGTCAGAAAATTGGGGGTGGAAAGCGTAACGCTGTACTTTTGCTGCAGATTCTGGACGACAGCGGCCTGCGCCGTCAGAACGTTGGTCTGATTCTGCAGCGCCTGCTGAAACTGCGTGTTCGTCGCGAAGCCGGTGATCAGCCCGCTTTCATTTGTACCGAGTTGCGCCGCCAGATACGACAACAACAGGTCAGTCTCCGGCGTGACGTTGTACGTGCCGCCAGCGAACGCGGCGGAGTGCAGCGTCGTCCCGCCCGAAGTCGCAGTGATCATGCACGGCATCACTGCGCCGAATGCCGCGTGGTAGTTTCCGTTCGCATCTGCGGCGACCGACATCGAGCCCCGCGCGCAGTTGATGCTGATCGTCGCGTTCGCGAGTGCCTTGCCGGTTGCCGCCGTACCGGCGATCGAAACCATCGACGTGCTGCTTGCGCCACCACCGCCTCCGCCGCCGCAGCCAGCGAACAACGCAACGGACGCAATTAGCAGCCCCGCGCTGACAGAACGGATGACGTGCTGTTGTCGAGTGCTCATCGAAGTCTGCCGGTGGTTCGTATGTCGTCTAAACGATTTCGCGGGGGCGTCTATTCCATCTTTCGCTCAACCCTTGATGCTGCGAAGGCATTGCAAACTGCCTGACACCGCGCGAGGTGGCGGCTGAGTGCCGGAAGGTTTCCCGGCTCCGCCACAGTAAACCTTCACTTCACTCGATTGGAATATAGCGGCCCCGTCATACGTTTATTGGGGGCGTAGACGCAAGAAATGATGCATTGCGCCATGCGCGACATTCCATCATCACGCGGCACCCGGTTGGAGGAAGTTTGAAACGAGCCATGAACGACCATGGAGACCGAACGAGACGAGGCTTGGGCGACCAGGATTTGCGGCCACTGTCGGCTTTTGCCGACGATGAATTGTCCGCCACGGAGCACGCGATCATGCTCGTTCGGCTGACGACCAACCCTTGGGCGGCTGAGCGCGTGGCGGACTATCGCGCGCAAAAAGCCGCGCTGACAGCACTGTTCGGAGACCCGCTACACGGTGCGCGTTGTATCGTCGTGCGCCACCGCGCGCCGTGGTGGCAGCAGGCCGGCGTGGCAGCATCCTGGATGGCGATGGGCATGGCGCTCGGCTCGGCACCCGGTTGGATGTCGGCGAATTTCACGGCCGATCCACCCGTGTTCGCGGAGCGCGCCGATATCGCTTACGCGGTGTACGCGCCTGAGCAACGCCACCCCGTGGAGGTAGCGGCGCCGCAACGCGATCATCTGGTCGACTGGCTGTCACGGCGCCTCGGTCAGCGGTTGTCGGTGCCTTCGCTTCGGGAATATGGCTATTCGCTGATTGGCGGTCGCCTCCTGCCCGGCGAGTCCGGCCCTGCCGCGCAGTTCATGTATCAGAACACGGCCGGCGTCCGGCTCACGATGTACGTTGCAGTGGTTCCAAAGGACGCGACGGCATTCCGCCTGTTTCGTGACGGTAATCGCAGCACGTTCTACTGGGAGAGTCAGGGGACGGGATGCGCGCTGACTGGCCTCGTCCCAGAGGTGCAATTGCGATCCATGGCGATCGACGCATGCAGCATGCTCCGGCGGGCGTTCAGAGGCCGGGGAACCAGCGGCGGTTTGAACCCATGATGCTTTGCGGAGCTCGCATTTCCGATCCTCCAGCAAGCCGGAGCACGCAGCCTTCCGCAGGTTGGCAGGCAACCGCGCGGACGTTGCTGCGCGCGTTCGCGTTGACGTGCCTGTTTGTCTCAACGGGCGCTCACGCCCAATCGACCAACCCGATTACGCCGGCTTCATCCGGCACATCGGTGGGATGCGCCGATGTCGCCACGTCGGATACCGTGAGCGTGGACGTCAACCGGTTCCGGTGTCTCACGGCCCGCGAACAGGCGGCTTCGTTGCGAACGTGGATTGAAAACCGCTCGCTTCTGTCTCTCACCGACGCTCAGATCCTCTCTCTGATGGACGCGATGAAGCCGGATGCCTTCGTCGAGTACGCGAGGTCCGACATGGTTCCCGACGACGCCTGCGAATACAGGATGTTCCGGCAGGAGCGGATATCCGGAAGATGGTCCGACCGGCCCGATCACATGGTTATCCGCTACCAGGACACCCCTCGAAAAGTCTACGCAAAATGGCTCTCCGATGGTGCCCATGCGGGACAGGAGATTCTCTACGACGAAACAAGGGACCCTGATAGCGTTGTCGGTCATCTGGGCGGGGTGCTGCGCATCGTGACAGGCAAGATCGCCATCGACGGCCCGTTCGCACACACCCAGTCCCGCCATAGCGTCCGCGATCTCGGCCTGCAGTACATCGCGCGCACCATCGAGCACGATGCCCGCAGCTTTCGTGAAGAGGGCCTGACTGAAAAGCCGACCCGCATTGAACTCATGAACGTGCACGGCGCGCGCTTGCTGGCATGGACATGGACTGCTCCCTCAGGGCCTCCAGCGCACTATGCGCAGCGTGTGAGACTGCTGTTCGATCTTCAGCACCCCTGGCCTAGTGGCGAAGCCGCGTGGAACGAGCGCGGCGACCTGCTGGAGATGATCCATTTCGAAGACGTTGTGCCTCACCACTGGGGCGAATCGATTTTCGATCGACGTAATCCTGAATACGGTTTCCACTGAGGCCGTATCCGGCGAAACCTCCACACCGGTTCGCAAGGATGGGTTGCCGCGATGCATGGTCGCAGATCTGCTGCGCGGTCGTGCGATTTCGAAAGCGGTAGCAGGCGAGGCACGGCACTATGTACAGCGACTTCCCATCGTCCCGATGAAGGAGAAACGAAATGCCCAAAGCGTTTTCGGTCCCTATTACTCCGCAAGGAAAGTCCGCACTTGCGACGCTGCCGCCGTGGCACTATTCCAGCGACTGTCTCGCCATCGAATACTGGGCCGACCAGAAAGCGATCGCGGCGCTCCTCCCGCCAGGCCTCACGGTGGACGAGAAATCCGGCGGACGGTCCTTCTTCTGGTTTCTGGATTGGCAGTTCACGGGTTCCAATGACGAATTGACGGACCCGGCCCGCTATCAATACCGCGAAGCCTTCGTTCTGGTCGAGGCGATCTTCGAAGGTGTTCCGGTCAACTACTGCCCATACATCTTTGTCGATAACGATGCCGCCATCGCCCGCGGATGGGCGCAGGGGTTTCCAAAGAAGCTCGCCAGCGTCTACCAGACTCGCAGTTTCTCCGCGCCCAGTCTCGCAGCTGCGCCGCTTGCCAAAGGCAGTCGCTTCGGTGCGAGTGTGTCCGCGCACGGAGAGCGGCTGGCGACTGCCCGTATCCAGCTTGAGGAACCTGTCGCTGACCCGACGACCGTGTTCAACCGGCCAACAACGATGCGCCGTTACTTTCCTCAACTCGCAGCGGGACTTCAGGAGAAGCCACCGGTCGATGAATTGACCATGTCGCTTACGGACAATCTCGCGATCGTGGACGTCTGGACCGGGTCGGCGGAGCTGAAGATTCCCGAAGTCGCCGGCGAGGACATGAACCTGATTGCGCCCGTGCGCGTCGGGCGGGGTTATCGGCTTGGCATGGCGTACTCCGTGACCGACCTGCGCATTCTGAAGAACTACGTCGAATGATCGTTTGGGCGACCCTATGCGTTAGCAAGGGGCCCGGTTACGTGGGCCACCTGAATATAAGCGGGAATTGATACAGCGTCTTTGGAAACTGTTTCAGACCGCGACGGGAGCGCCCGATGACCAGATTGTTATCGGTATTCAGGACGTGCCAGCCAGTCAGGCGATGGAGATGGGCCAGGTCATGCCGGATGTCGCGAACGAATAGGGTGAGAGGTGGTGCGCCTCGAAGGCGCCCCTGGTCTTTGGCACCCCCATCGCCTGACGGATCACCACGAAGCGCTGATCCAGTATCCGCAATCTGCCCGCTTTAGCGGCGTCTTTTTCGAGCTGCTGCTTGACGCCTGCAGCCACGTCCAGATGCTGATCCAGAAAGCCCTGCACAACAGCCGGTGACGTTGGAATCCGGATGATTGTCGCGTGATACAGTTCGCGCGTCAGCAACAGATGTTCAGAACACACCACCGCTACGGCGTTTTGCGATTGAAGGCTTTGTCATCTTGGGTTGCCCTTGATTAGCGTGCCAGAGCGATATTAGCTTGGCAATTGTCGAAAGGCGTGCGCGGACAACATATGTCTATGTCGTGATTCGCCACGGCATGTCGCGTCTTTTCGAGGGAGTGTTCTTTGCGAGCAGAGACAGAGACCGTCACACGATGGTAAGCAACCCACGATCCTGTTCGATCGCCCGCGCGACTCGAGCCATCATCAGCTTGACCACGCGTGCGATTCAGTACGCGTAAAGCGTCAAGGTGCGACCGCAGGTGCGTTGGTAGGCTTTTGACCATTCGCCTTCTGCTCGGCATTCTGCAGATTCTGCGGATAGTTCGTTTGATTCCCCGCCGGACTGTACCCGTTCTTTTCCAGCTTGCTGAGTTCGGCGTTTTTCTTCGCACGGCGCGCCTTGCGGTCGGCCTTCTTTTGCGCCTTCATCTCTTGCTTCGACATCGCACTATCGGAGGCGCCGGCATCGGTTGTCGCTGCATGAGCTTGCAACGTCGGAAGTGAGAGGAGACTCAAAGCCATACCTGCTGAAACAACAAAAACAGACAGTTGCTTGAACTTCATACGTATCTCCGTATGGGTGCGTTAGGCGGCGTGAGACTGCTCACGGACCATTTGGGTTGGTTCCTGAGAAGAACGTGTCTCTTCGCATGGGGAACGCTCGAACCGTAATCGATGAGACGTCGACAGGGATACAGGGGTTAACCGCGAGGAGGTGACGAGGCATAACGCTGAAAGGCTCTTGCACACTTGCTTTAACGCGCATTTTCCCTGATTTCACGAAAGAGATTCCCCTTTCTGCTCTTTGTTCGAGTGGATGGGGAATATACACTCGGGCAAAAATACAAGCGCAGTTCAGGAGACGTGCCCACGGAAATTATTACCCTCCGCATAAGCCTCACTCCAGTGCTTGTCTTTTCTTCTCATTCTCTTTCCTGCGAGCGTCTCTGAGACTCCACGTCCTTCAGCCGTGTCGCATTTGATCAAAGATAGACGGGCGCTGGGAAAGGCATGAGCACTTTCGGTAGCAGGGGAAGTACGTAGTACAACTATATTAATGGAGATATCGATGAAGAAACTTCTGTTCGGCGTGTTCGCATTGTCTGCGACGGCAACCGCGATGGCTCAGAGCAGCGTCACGTTATACGGCATCGTGGACAACGGTATCGCATACGAGACCAATCTACCGAAGGGGCATGTATTCGGTGCGCAAAGTGGAGGCTGGGCGCAATCGAGATTTGGTCTCAAAGGCAGTGAGGACCTCGGCGGCGGCACCCATGCAATTTTCACGCTCGAGTCCCGACTGAATACCATGACCGGGGCTTTCGCGAACGGAAGTTTCTTCGAGGGACAGGCGACCGTAGGCCTGCAGAATGACACCTGGGGTCAAATCAAGTTCGGGAACATGGGATCGGCTGAAATAAGTCAATACTCGGGCGACGTCGACCCACAGCAAACAAAGAAGTATGCGATTGGAACGCTGGTACGCGGCCGCATCTTCTCACAGGCAGGGAACGGCGCGGAGTACCTGTCGCCGACGATTGGCGGCTTTACCCTGCAAGGCCAGTATGATTTGACGAATTCGTCGACGTGGAATGCGGGAAATCCTGGAAGCGCACCGGGTCAACTCGGTACTTCCAGCGGACTCGGAAGCTCGCAGGGCCGCTCGGATGGTATCAAACTCTCTTACGCGAACAAGGGCCTTTTCTGGCAGGCGACCTATGACGAGGTTCGCGACGGAAACGGTCAATTCAGCAACGTGTACCTTGCTTCCCGGTCGATTCTCACGGGCTTGACGTACGCGTTCGGTCCTGTGACCGGATACGTTGGCTACCAACACCTGAGCGCTCCGAACGCATCGAATGCGGGCTATTTCGGCACGGCAACCCCGTCAGCGTTACCGGCGGGAACGAGCCTTCCGACAGCCGTCAATCATGAGTGGATTGGCGCGATCTGGCAGACGACCCCTGCGCTTGCTATCACCGGCGCCGTCTATCACGCGAACGCAAACAATGGGAACGGGAACGCGACTCTCTACACGTTGGGGGCGAACTATTCGCTGTCCAAGCGAACGCTCCTGTACACGGAACTGGCGTACGTTAGAAACAGTTCGTCGTCTAACATTGGCCTCGACAGCGGTCTGTATGGCGCGAATATCAACAACGACCCGGTCAACGGAAGCACTTCGAGCACCAACCCCAACTATGGCAAAAGCCAGTTTGGCGTTATTGCAGGGTTGGCGACGACGTTCTGATGCTGTGGATAGGTCCGGGTGACGACTTTCTTTCGGACCTATCAGACGCTGCGTCTGCACTTATGAGCGGTCGAATCAATCGCGGAAACGACTGGCGATGTGGTCCGGAATGTTTTCTGGCGTCACGACTACGACCGAAGAAGATGACGCGACAGAGGATGCTGGCAGGAGCTTGTGAAAGTGCATGACATGATGACACGCGGAGCGCATGTCCTGTCGGAGGTCATGATGCAAGATTGCCTGAATCCTTCCAGCGCGTAGAAGCTGCACATTATCCTTGTCCAGGTCGTGACCGATGAAGCAGACCGGAGCTTGCTGCTGCGCTTCCAGCGCGCGAAGAATCGCGACGTTACCCCCTCCCATGGAGTACACGGCAGCGATATCAGTACCATCGTTGAGAACGCTTCGGACTCGCTCTTCAGTCGGCAAATCAAGGCCATGTCCGCCGCTTGCATCAATCAGTCTGAGTTGGGGGTGGTGCTTGCGCAGTGCTCGACGAAAGCTTATTTCGCGCTCTTCTTCGCCCCGAAAATGCTCGTCGCTCATCGTTATCAACACGTTAGCCGGCTGGGGGCCCAGCAATAGGCCCAGAAGGTAAGCTGCCGTGGCCCCAGCGACGCGATTGTCGAGCCCGGCGTAGGCGATGCGGCCCGACAGAGGTATGTCGGTGAAGACGGTGACGACAGGAATGCCGTGATGCTGGAGTTCGCGGACCGCCTCGGCAATCTCGGGAACGTCGCGGGCCTTCAGAAAAACGCCATGGCTGCCTCTTCGGGCGATAGACCGAAGGGCATCCACGACTTCGGACGTCGTCATCGTCTCCCGCAACTGGAAGCGCGGACGAACAACCGCCGGGTGCATCAATGCGAGTTCCGCCTCGAGCGCATTTTTTATCTCGTCGCTGAACCGCGCTGGCGCTTCCACTACCACGTCGACCATGAGCTTGCGCCCCGTGGTCGCCAGGTTTAGCTCCTGTTTCTCAAGTTCTTTTATCGCCTGCTCAACCCGATTGCGAGTGTGCTCCCGGACGTTTGCGCGTCCGTTCAGCACCCTATCAACAGTTGCCACTCCAAGCCCTGCTTGAAGGGCAATTTCCTTGATCAAGAAGCGGTGAGCCAATCCGACCCTCCATTGTTGATAGTTTTTTGATGTGTTTCTGATAATTCGATCTGTGCTTTGCGAGCTATCCTACATCGAATATAGGAGGCACGTATGGACGACCGACGCGGAGACTATCTCACTGAGCGAACCAACTGGTATCGCGAAAGCGACTGCAGCTTGGGTGATTTCGTGACGGCGCTCAACGCGGCGGGGGAGCGCGGGCTACGCTACGCGGCAAAGTCGGTTCAAGCGATTCCTGTATACGAATGCCGCGAGTTGGAAGAAGTGCGCTCGTCTGAAACGGAAAGGCTTCAGCTACTGTCGGAGTGGGCCGAAGTCCTGCGAGATGGAGCGGGCGTCTTTGTGCTCAAGCGCGCTTTTGCCGACACCGGGTGCGTGGATGAGGCGACGGCCATCTTCGAATCGATTATTGAAGCCGAGAAGAAATCGGGCTCGAAGGCTGACCATTTCGCGAAAGCAGGCGCAAACGATCGTATCTGGAACGCGCAGGAAAAACTCTGCCTTGCGGCACCTGAGGTCTTCGCCAGATACTTTTCGAACCCTTGGCTGCCGGCGGCCGCCGAGGCATGGCTTGGCCCGTGCTTTCAGGTTACGTCCCAGGTCAATGTTGTCAGACCCGGCGGAGAGGCGCAGCAAGCCCATCGTGACTACCATCTGGGCTTCCAGACGGCCGAGGTGGCTGCGTCCTTTCCAGCGCACGTGCATTGGATGTCGCCTTTTCTCACGCTGCAAGGGGCCGTTGCGCACAGCGACATGCCTGTTGAGAGCGGTCCGACCAAACTCCTGCCTTACTCGCAGCGATACGCTCAAGGCTATGTGGCTTGGCGTAGACCCGATTTCCGCGAGTATTTCGAGAACAATTTCGCTCAGGTGCCGCTTGCCAAGGGCGATGCCATCTTCTTCAATCCGGCGCTATTTCACGCAGCCGGGTCGAATCGAACGAGCCACGTTCAGCGCATGGCAAACCTGCTTCAAATCTCGTCGGCTTATGGTCGGGCGATGGAAGCCGTGGATCGAACGCGCATGTCCGAGACTCTCTACCCAGTCCTTCGGGACAGATTTAAGACCGGCAAGATAACCGGGCTCGAGGCGCTGTCGGTGATTGCCTCGTGCGCCGAAGGCTATGCGTTCCCGACAAACCTTGACAGGGATCCGCCCGCCGGGGGACTCGCGCCGGAGAGCCAAGGCCAGATGATGCTCAGAGCGCTTCGGGAGGACTGGGAGCCGTCCGAGTTTGCGCGAGCCCTCGCGAAGCATGCCTGGCGTCAAGGGAACGGCGAATCCACTGAACTGATAGATTATTGATGTGTTTTTGTGACTAAAAGATAGCGCCACGGCACTATCATGATGCCGACGCGACACACGAAATGACTCAGCAAAGTCGCGCGTGCTCCCGCATCCGGCTTGGACGTGGGCGAACGAGGCGCAATGGTGCAAGGGCATGGATCAGTTCAAGGAACTACAACTATTCGTCGAGGTGGCCGAGACGGGCAGCATCAGCCGGGCTGCGGAAGCTGTCGAGCTTTCCATCTCGGCCGCAAGTCGGTATTTGATTTCGTTGGAGGCGAGACTTGGCGTCCAACTGGTGCGCAGGACGACTCGCAACCTTTACCTGACTGAGGCTGGCGCCGAGTTTCACCGACGCTGCAAATCCATCCTCGCCGATCTTGGCGAAGCAGAAGCTGTCACCAAGGAAGCGGTTGTGCGTCCAAGCGGTATCCTTCGCGTCACCGCTTCGCTATCGTTCTGCATGCTTCACATCGCGCCGATGCTTCCTGATTTCACGGCGCGCTACCCCGACATTACAGTGGACGTGGTAGCGGCTAACCGTTACTGCGACATCATCGAGAACGGCATCGACGTCGCGATTCGTACGAAAGTCCTCGAGCCAGATAGCAACATAACCATTAGAAGATTGGCTTCGACACGCCGCATATTGGCCGCATCGCCCGGCTACATCGAGGCGAACGGGCGCCCGCGCTTCCCGGCGGAACTCGCGAAGCACAGGCTGCTGAACTATCAACTCGCCGACAATCCACGCGAGCTTTCATTCACACGTGGTGGTGAGAACGTCGTTGTCAGAGTGAAGCCGTTAGTGGAATCGAATGACGGCCAGATATTGCGTATCGCCGCGTTAGACGGCATGGGCATTCTGGTGCAGCCCAAATACATCATCTACGACGACCTCAAGGCAGGCCGCCTTGTCCCGGTGCTCGACGACTGGGACCTTCCTCGCCTAACCATGAACATCGCGTTTCAGACTCGCTCACACCTACCTGTAAAGGTACGCCTGTTCATTGATGCGCTCGTCGAGCGGTTTCACCAGAACGAATACGAACGGCATTGGACAGCGTGAGCCTGCGCTCATCGCTTTTGGGGTTTCTTCCCACCCAGCGCGAAAGACTTTCCCTTTCTAGCTCTGTTTTGCCAGTCACGACGAATATAGACTCGTCTCAAAGCTACAGAAGAGATTGATGGAGACACGCAATGCAAAGCGCAACCTCTGCAGTTCCGTCCGCATCGCCTTATTTCGATGAGGCTCGCTCGGCCGAAGTCGTCAATGCCCGTATGAGCGAAGATGCCGACGCTCGCCTGAGTCAGGTGATGTCGGTTCTGGTCAAGCATCTTCATGCTGCGGTCAAGGAAATTGAGCCGACGCATGAAGAGTGGTTCACCGCCATTCGCTTCCTGACCGAGACGGGTCAAATGTGCACGGACTGGCGGCAAGAGTACATCCTGCTCTCGGACGTTCTGGGCGTCTCGATGCTCGTTGATGCAATCAATCATCGTCGTCCGAGTGGTGCTACGCCGAACACGATTCTGGGTCCCTTCTACATCGCCAACGCACCTGAATATCCGAACGGCGCGAACATCTGCCTGGACGGAAAGGGCGAGCCCATGGTTGTTGAAGGCCGGGTTGCCGATATCAAGGGAAACCCGATTCCTGACGCGAAGCTCGAGGTCTGGCAGACCAACGACGACGGCTTCTATGACGTGCAGCAGAAAGGCATTCAGCCTGACTCAAATCTTCGCGGCGTTTTTACGTCGGATGCTGAGGGCCGCTACTGGTTCAAGTCTGTCAAGCCGCGTCACTATCCGATTCCTTCGGACGGTCCGGTCGGCAAGCTCCTCGCCGCAATAGGCCGACATCCGAACCGAGCTGCTCATCTGCACTTCATCGTAACCGCGCCTGGCTTTGACCCGGTCATCACTCACATTTTTACGCCCGACTGTCCGTATCTTCCCGAAGACGCGGTATTCGGCGTCAAGCGTGAACTCATAGCTGAATTTAACAAGATTGACGACCCGAAAGCTGGTGAGCGCGTCGGGATCTTGTCACCGTTTTGGTCTGTGTCGTGGGACTTCACCCTCGCGACGTCCACGAAGCCCACGCGGGCAATCCCGTAATCGTTTGGTGCGCGGGAGCGTGCCGCCGAAAAAACTGATGACATTGAGAGATACAGGAGTACTACATATGAGCGCGAAGAAAGAATTGCTGGCTGCGTACTGGACACTCGCTGGCGACGTCTATCCGTGTGCACCGAACGAAATCAGCCCGTTCCCGCTGCGCGACCGCTGCGAAGCAGCTTCGCGTGCCGGCTGGAGCGGTATCGGTCTCATTCTCGATGATCTCGAGCACAGCATCGGGAAGTACGGAGTGTCCGGCGTCAAGAAGATTCTGGACGACACGGGCATGAAGTACTTCGAGCTCGAGATCCTCATGGACTGGTACTTCGACGGCGAGGCGCGCGCCAAGTCGGACGATTGCCGTCGCCGTTTCATCGAACTGGGCGGCGAACTGGGCATGCGCAATCTGAAAATCGGTGCGAGCCCCTTCGACAAGAATCCGGCCGACTTTCCCCGCATGACCGACGAATTCGGGAAGCTTTGCCAGGACGTGGCGGCGGTTGGCGCCACGGTTGCAATCGAGTTCATGCCTTTCTCTCCCATTCGAAACATCGCAGAAGCGCTGCAGGTTGCTCAAGGCGCCAACCAACCCAATGGCGGCCTGATGGTTGACCACTGGCACGTCGCACGCGGTGGCAGCCCCTATAGCGAAGTCGCCCAGATCCCCGCGCGCTTCATCAAGGGCGTAGAGATGGATGACGTCGGCGCACAGGTTAAGGGGTCGTTGTTCGACGACTCGACCTTTAATCGCCAGCTTTGTGGCGAAGGTGCAGGTGACTGCCCCGCCTTCGTCGATGCCCTTGAACAAGCAGGTTGCACGCTGCCGTACTACGGCGTGGAGCTCATCTCTGAGGTGCACCGGAAATTTCCGCTCGACGAGATGGCAAAGCGCGCTTACGACACCACCATCGCGCAGTTTTCGGCAAAAACCGCGACTTCTGCTTGAAGCTCTTGACCTTAACCGACAACGTATTTCTGGAGACTCACATGATTCGAATCGCCGTACTCGGTGCCGGCCGCATTGGTCGCATTCACGCTGGCAACGTCGCCGCGAGCCCGAACGCAAAACTGGTCGTGGTGGCAGACCCTGTTGAAAGTGCGGCTAAGTCGCTGGCTAGCCGTCTGGGCTGCGAGGCCTCGACGGACGCTGCGGCAGTCCTTGAGCGCAACGACATCGACGCAGTGGTCATCGGCACGCCGACTGATACGCACATCACGTTCATGCTCGAAGCCGTCAAGCGCGGCAAGGCTGTTCTGTGCGAGAAGCCCATCGATCTCGACATGGAGAAGTCGCTGGCCGCGGCAAACGAAGTCGAGCGACTGGGCGGTCGCGTCATGCTCGCGTTCAATCGACGTTTCGACCCGACATCGCAAGCCTTCCGCAAAGCGATCGACGCAGGCGACGTCGGCGAAGTGCGCCAGGTCATCATTTCGAGCCGTGACCCGGGCATGCCTCCGCGTGACTATGTCGAGCACTCGGGCGGCATCTTCCGCGACATGGTGATCCACGATCTGGACATGGCTCGCTGGTTGCTCGGCGAGGAGCCGGTCGAGGTAATGGCGATGGCCAGCCGTCTCGTCGACGAGTCGCTTGAGAAGCTGACGGACTTCGATACGGTGATGGTGCAGTTGCGGACAGCTTCGGGCAAGCAATGCCACATCAACTGCTGTCGCGAAGCC
Organism: Paraburkholderia sp. WS6; assembly: GCF_030464835.1. Classification (NCBI taxonomy): domain Bacteria; kingdom Pseudomonadati; phylum Pseudomonadota; class Betaproteobacteria; order Burkholderiales; family Burkholderiaceae; genus Paraburkholderia; species Paraburkholderia sp. WS6. Next base: position 52,212 of record NZ_JALQCK010000030.1, on the reverse strand, counting down.
GTGTACGGCTATGACCAGCGCATGGAAGTGTCGGGTTCGAAGGGAATGCTTCTGCAAGAAAACCTGCGTCCTTCGACGATTCGACGCTGGTCCAAGGAAGCGACCGACGTCCGCGAGCCGCTGCTCAACTTCTTCCTCGAGCGCTACGAGGCTGCATACAAGGCCGAACTCGAAGCCTTCGTCGAAGCACTGAACGCCAACTCGCCTTTGCCGACCTCCGTTCAGGACGGGCTGAAGGCGCTGCGTCTGGCGGACTGCGCGCTCGAGTCGGCGTTGTCGGGCAAAGCCGTCAAGGTGTAACGGGAAATCTGGAGGAGATAGGTCATGACGCGAAAGATCGGTCCCAACGAAACGCTCGGCGTAGCATGTCTTGGCATCACTCACCCCCATACGTCCGGGCGGGTCAAGGCAATCCAGCGTCGCACCGACGCAAAGATGCTCGGTGCGTGGGACAAAAGCCCGCTGCTCACACCGTTCGTCGACGCGCTCGGTCTCGAGGCGCGCTCGAAGGAAGATATCCTGGCGGACGAGAATGTTCATGTCGTGCTCGTCCACTCCAAGAGCGAGAAGATGGCCGATCTGACCATTGAAGCGCTCGAGGCCGGCAAGGCAGTGTTGTGCGAGAAACCTGCTGGCCGCAGTTCCGTCGACGCCAAGCGCATCGTCGAGGCTGTGGAGCGTACGGGCGGACTCGTGCAAGTCGGCTATTGCTGGCGCTTTGCACCATCGGTCGATGCCATGCAGGCGGCACTCAAGAGCGGACGTCTCGGCAAAGTTGTTCAGGTGCGCGCCCACGGCGGCTGCTCGCACGATGAGGCCGGAACGCCGCACATGACCCAGCCAGGTGATATTGGCGGCGCGGTATTCGTTATTGGATGCCATCTGGTGGACCGCATCCTTCTGCACTTCGGCTTGCCCCGCTCTGTCAACGCGCGTATCACGAAGTTTCCGAACTTCCACGGTGACGAGTCCCGTGAAGATGCTGCCGGTGCGGTGCTGAACTACGAAGACAAGATTGTCACGGTCGACTTCATGTCGTGGGACGTCCTGCCGTGGACCGAGAGCTGGGATATCACCGCCTACGGAACGGAAGGCATCATGTCTTCGCGCTCGCTGCCCGCGAGCTTCAAGATTTATGACGCGGGCAAAGGCGACCATCCGGAGGGCTGGACCGAGTGGCAGGAGACCAGCTTCCCGGAAATATGGGCAACAAAAAAGACGGAGTATTCGCCCGATATCGCCGAAATCGGCAACCCGGTGTACTTCGATCGGGAATCGAACGCGTTCTTCGACGCTTTGCGCAACGGCACGCAGTCGGTTGTGCCGGCTACGCAGGCGTACAACATTAGCCGTGTCATCGAGGCCATGTTCGCTTCTTCCAAAGAAGCGGGTGCAGAGGTCTTGATCGGTTAAGCATTTGAATGGCTGACGCCTTCGGGCGTCGGACGAGGATTCTGTACTTCATAAACCGGCAACACAAATACGCATTCCTAAATAGGAGACGAAGTCATGAAAATTCTGAAAAATGTCGCGCTCATCCTGGCTGCTTCGGCAGCTTTCTCGGCAATGTCTGGCGCTGCTTTCGCCCAGGATAAGGGTGTTATTGGCATTTCACTGCCCGACAAGACTGAATCCCGCTGGATTACCGACGGCAAAAGCATGGTTGATGCACTGAAGGCGAAAGGCTACTCGGCCGACCTCCAGTACGCAAACTACGACGTTCCGACGCAGGTGAACCAGGTCGAGAACATGCTTGCGAAGGGTGTCAAAGCACTGGTCATCGCACCGATCGACGGAAAGACTTTTTCCGACGCTTTGGCGCTCGCCCAGAAGAAAGGCATCAAGGTCATCTCATACGACCGTCTGATTAGCCAGACCAAGGATGTCGACTACTACGCAACCTTCGACAACTATGGCGTCGGGGTTCTTCAAGGACAGAGCATCGTCAGCGCATGGCAGAAGGCCGGCAGCAAAACCCCGTTCAATATCGAAGTGTTCGGTGGTTCATCGGACGATAACAACGCCCATATGGTCTACGCGGGCGGCATGTCGGTCCTCAAACCGTACATCGACAGCGGCAAGTTCGTGGTTCGGAGCAAACAGGTTGCCTTCGATAAAGTCGCGACGCGCAACTGGGATGGCGCGACGGCTCAAGCTCGAATGGACAACCTGCTGAGCGCTTTCTACGGCAAGGACCACCTCGACGCGGTCTGGACGCCCAATGACGCAATTGCAGTTGGCGTTATCTCATCGCTTAAGGGCATCGGATACGGTTCGGCCCAGCAAACCATGCCCGTTGTCACGGGCCAGGACGCAGACATCCAGAACGTCAAGAACATTGTTCGGGGCGACCAGACCTCGACCGTGTTCAAGGACACTCGCAAGCTTGCTGGCGTGACCGCCGAGATGGTCGACAACGCGCTGAGCGGCAAGCAGGTGCCTGTCAACGACACGAAGAGCTACAACAACGGAACGAAGATCGTTCCGACTTATCTCGTGAAGCCAATCCTTGTCGACAAGGCCAATTACCAGTCGGAGTTGGTGACCAGCGGTTACTACACGCAGGCCCAAATCAAGTAAGGCATCTGAACGTCCGCGTGGCGGGGTGCCCACCAGCGCCTCGCTTCACGCAGACACGCTCGCGAGCGTGACCAATCAGAGGAATTTGACCATGGATACCATTCTGGAGATGCGCGGAATTCAGAAAAGCTTTGGCGCTGTCAAAGCCCTGAATAACGTCAATCTGAGGGTCCGTCAGGGCGAGATTCACGCCATTTGCGGAGAAAACGGCGCGGGAAAATCGACCCTGATGAAGATCCTCAGTGGGGTCTATCCGCACGGCTCTTATTCTGGCGACGTCCTTTACGACGGTCAGGAGCGGGCATTCGCCGATATTTCCGATAGCGAGGCAGTCGGAATCATCATCATTCACCAGGAGTTGGCCCTCGTACCGATGCTCTCGATTACCGAGAACATCTATCTGGGTAACGAGCAGTCGAAGCGCGGCGTCATCGATTGGCAGGTGTCGCGTGCGAAGGCAAAGGCGTTGCTGGCGAAGGTCGGCCTCTCAGACTCGCCAGATTCACCGGTCGGCACGCTTGGGATTGGCAAGCAGCAACTCATCGAGATTGCAAAGGCATTGTCTAAAGAGGTTCGCCTGTTGATTCTCGACGAGCCCACCGCAAGCCTGAATGAAAAAGACAGCGACACACTGCTTAGTCTTCTGCTCGAACTCAAGTCGCGCGGTGTGACGTCAATCATCATTTCGCACAAGCTGAATGAGATTTCGCGCGTTGCGGATGGAATCACCGTTATCCGTGACGGCTCGACGGTCGACGCCCTCGACTGCAAAGCCGAGAGCGTGAGCGAAGACCGAATCATCAAGGCGATGGTCGGCCGCGAGATGTCTGACCGGTACCCGCCACGTACGCCAAACATCGGCGAAGTCATTTTTGAAGTGAAGGATTGGCGTGTCCAGCATCCCACGCAGAGGGACCGTGCCGTCATCAAAGGCGTCAATCTGGAAGCGCGCAAGGGCGAAATCGTTGGCATCGCAGGGCTGATGGGTTCTGGGCGTACGGAGCTCGCCATGAGCGTCTTCGGTGGCACCTATGGTCAGGACATCACGGGCCAGGTGCTGATGCACGGAAAGCAGGTCGACGTTTCATCGGTACAGAAGGCCATCAAGGCGGGCATCGCCTACGTGACAGAAGACCGGAAAGGCAACGGTCTGCTCCTTGACGACAACATCAAGCGAAACATCACGCTGGCGAACCTGATTGGGGTGTCCAGATTTGGCGTCGTCGACGAGCACGAGGAGATAAAGGTTGCGACCGATTTTCTAAAGAAGCTCCGGATCCGCGCTCAAGGCGTTACCCACGTTGTTGGCAACCTGTCGGGTGGAAACCAGCAGAAGGTGGTGCTGAGCAAGTGGCTGTTCTCTGAACCCGAGGTACTGATTCTCGACGAGCCTACGCGAGGCATCGATGTGGGAGCGAAGTACGAGATTTACAACATCATCAATCAGGTGGTCGCGGCAGGTAAGTGTGTGGTCATGATTTCCTCGGAAATGCCCGAACTGCTTGGTATGTGTGACCGCGTGTACGTCATGAACGAAGGCCGGTTTGTCGGCGAATTCACCGCAGAAGAAGTCTCGCAGGAAAAGATTATGCGGGCGATTATGCGAAATGGAGGCATCGAAAATGCGTAAGGCACTCTCTCCAGTGGTCGCCGAAGGCGCCGAGGTTAAGAAAAGCGAAGTTTTGGGTGTGGTGAAGCGTATTGGCAGCGAGTATGGACTGCTCATTTCGCTCGTCATCATCATGGTCTTCTTTCAGGTCTCGACGAGCGGCGTATTGATGCAACCGCTCAATCTGACCAATCTGGTGCTTCAGAACAGCTACATCGTCATCATGGCCCTTGGCATGCTGATGGTGATTGTTTCAGGCCACATCGACCTGTCCGTCGGTTCAACGGCCGGTTTGGTGGGCGCGTTGGCGGCAGTATTGATGGTGCAGTTCGAGGTCAACTATATCTGGGCAACCATCATCTGTATTGCGGCCGGCGCGCTGATCGGCGCTGTGCAAGGCTACTGGATTGCGTTCTGGCGGATGCCTTCGTTCATCGTGACGCTGGCCGGCATGCTGGTTTTCCGCGGCATGACAAACCTCGTTCTGCAAGGTCAGTCCATCGGCCCGTTCCCTGATGCATTCGGCGCCGTGAGTTCGGGTTTTATCCCGGACCTTTTTCACGGACAGGCACTTCACATCACTTCGATAGTCCTTGGCGCGTTTGTCGGCGCGCTTTTTTTCGCGATTGAGCTTCGGCATCGCGCCGGCGCGGCGAAACATGGCGTCGAGAGTGGCTCGTTCTCGATGTTCGTGGCGAAGAATCTCGTCCTTACGGCACTGATAGTGTTCTTCTGCTACCTGCTTGCATCCTATCGTGGCCTGCCTACCGTGCTCGTCATCATGGCTGTGCTGATTGGTGTGTACACGTTCATCATGAATCGCACCACGATCGGTCGACGTATCTACGCGGTTGGCGGCAATGCAAAGGCAGCGAGATTGTCGGGTGTCAGCGTTCCGGCAGTGAGCTTCCTGACCTTTGTGAACATGGGTGTCCTTGCGGCACTGGCAGGTCTGATTTTCGCCGCACGTCTGAATAGTGGAACGCCGAAGGCTGGCACGGGATTCGAGCTCGACGTCATCGCAGCGTGTTTCATCGGCGGCGCTTCCGCCTCTGGTGGTGTCGGAAAGGTGGTCGGAGCGGTTGTGGGCGCCTTCATCATGGGCGTGATGAACAACGGCATGTCCATCATGGGCATCGGTGTGGATTATCAGCAGGTTATCAAAGGTATCGTTCTGCTCGCGGCCGTGTTCGTCGACGTGTACAACAAGAACAAAGCGTAACTACTTTCCTATGGCAGACCGGATTTAGAACTCAGCGGGGCTTGGTGCGTGGCGAGGCCCAACTGATATGCATACTTGAGTCATGAGATTGCATCTCGAACATTTGGCCTGGTAATAAGCAACACTAATGGAATCGAATATGGTCAAGCATATCGTGATGTGGAACGTTCGCGGTGAGACTCCCGAGCAAAAGAAGGAATCCGCTGTGCTCGTAAAGACTGCGTTCGAGAGTCTGAGCGGAAAGATTCCCGGACTTACCAGGCTGGAGGTCGGGCTGGATGTAAGCGCCGTGGATTATGCCTGCGACGTAGTCTTGTACACAGAGTTCGAAAGCCAGGAGTCGCTCGACGCGTATGCGTCGCACCCTGAGCATCTGCGAGTGAAGCAGATCGTGGGTGACGTTCGTATCGCTCGCCACCAGGTCGACTACATCTAAGCGAGCTGTACCGTTTGACCACACAGGGAGCTAATCTCATGTATGAGTTTACCTATACCACGCAGGCGTCGAGAGTCGTATTCGGCGCTGGAAGCATGAAGCTGATTCAACAGGAAGTGGAGACGTTGGGTGCTCGCCGGGCGCTGGTTCTTTGCACGCCTGAGCAAAAGGCCCAGGCTGAAGTGGTTTCGTCGCTTCTTGGACCTGCGAGCGCAGGCGTCTTCGACGGCGCCCAGATGCACGTTCCTATCGAGAACGCTCGCCGCGCGCGCGAACACGCGAAGTCGGTCGACGCAGACTGTGCTGTGGCGATTGGTGGCGGTTCGACGATCGGGCTCGGCAAAGCGATTGCGCTCGAATCGTCGTTGCCGATTATCGCAATACCGACGACATATGCCGGGTCGGAGATGACTCCCATCTACGGGATAACGGAAAACGGCCTGAAGAAAACCGGTCGCGATGCCAAGGTCATCCCCAAGACCGTCCTGTACGACCCGGAGTTGACCATCGGGCTCCCGGTCCGCCTCTCGATTGTCAGCGGCCTCAACGCTATCGCTCATGCTGCGGAGGGGCTGTACGCGCAGGACGGAAATCCCGTCATGTCGCTCATGGCGGAGGAGGGTATTCGCTCACTCGCCAACGGCCTGCGTGGAGTGAAGAAGAACAGTAAGGACAAAGTGGCGCGTAGCGAGTGCCTGTATGGTGCGTGGCTGTGCGGAATGGTGCTCGGCAATGTTGGCATGGCTCTTCATCACAAGCTGTGCCACACCTTGGGTGGAACATTTAACCTCCCTCATGCTGAGACTCACGCAATCGTTCTGCCTCACTCTCTCGCTTATAACAGTACCGTTGCGGATGAGGCGATGGGTCGGATCGCCAGGGCGTTGAACGTAGATTCGGCGCCAGACGGCCTTTACCAACTCAACGAAGAACTTGGCGTTCCGCGAGGGCTTCGCGAGATTGGGTTGGGCGAAGCCGATCTCGATCACGCGTGCGAAGTGGCATTGTCGAATCCATACTGGAACCCGCGACCGATTGAGGAGGGGCCGCTTAGAGCACTGCTACAGCGTGCTTGGGAGGGCGTTCGTCCGTCCGTGTAGCCTTTGGAAATGGGCGCCCCAAAGGAGGTTCGCAGGAACGAGTCTTCGATCTGGCGGTAGCAAACTAGCCGGCAGCTTAGGACTGCGCGTCGCTGTCCTAAGCTGATCAAGCCGCTCCCGGAACCTGAGTGCCTTCACCCCTTGCGGAACATAGGCGCTCCCCACGGCGCACCGATCGTGCCGCCGTCGACGACGATTTCCGCCGCCGTGATCCCCGAAGCATCGTCGGACGCGAGGAAAAGCACGGCCTTGGCAACTTCTTCAGGTGCAGCGAGGCGAGCCATCGGAACGCGCGGTGCCAACGCCTCTTCGGTCGCGTCAAGCGTTGCGCCGGCCCGTGCGCCGCGCGTCCAGATCGGTGTGCGTGTGCCGCCGGGAATCACGGTGTTGACACGAATGCCACGCTGCACGAGTTCCGACGCAAATACCTTTGCCATGCCGGTGACGCCCGCCTTCGTTGCGGAATAAGCGGCCGACCCGGGCGAGCCCAGCTCGCGCATCACGGAACCGTTCAATACGATCGAGCCTCCGGCGCTCATCAACGGCAGGGCCGATTGAACCGTGAGAAACACACCGGTGAGATTGGTGCGAAGAATCGCCTCAAATGCAGCAGCGGTCGTGCCGCCGAGCGGCGTCGGACCGGAGATTCCGGCGTTGGCGAAGACGATGTCGAGGGACCCGAATGCTGCCTGGATCTGCTTGAACGTCGACTCGATCGCGGTTTCATCATCGAGATCGGCCTGAATGCCAAGCGCGTTTTCGCCGAGCTCGGATACTGCCTGATCCAGTTTTGCGCGATCGCGGCCGGTAATCGCAACACGGGCGCCTTCGGCGATCAAAAGCTTCGCTGTAGTAAAGCCAATGCCGCTGTTGCCGCCAGTGACGAGCGCTGTCTTTCCGGTAAAACGCATTTCCTTCTCCTGTGTATTACGCCGCGAGATCACGTCCCAAGCCGCATCTGCTGGCGGCGCAAAAGCCTCGAAAAAATCTCTGTTAAGCAGCGCAGGACAGCCGCTGCATCCAAGCTGGCATGAACGTTGTCAACATCTCATTCTGTATGTTGATTATCATGCAGAAATTCAGTATTATGCTCATCATGCAGTTTGTCAAGCGTGATGAGGCGGAAAAATGGGTTATTCGCAGGCACAAAAGGCTGAGAGTAGGCAGCGGGTTCTGGAGAACGCGTCACGACAGATTCGCGAACACGGCATCGAGGCGCTCGGCGTCGCCGAGTGCATGCGCAGCGCGGGGCTGACGCACGGTGCGTTTTATGGCCATTTTTCCTCGCGTGATGCGTTGATCCTGGAGGCGCTCGAGCACGCGGTGAGTCAGAGCGAGAAGCGCATGGCTTCTATCGCAAGCGGTGCGGCAAAGCGTGGGGAAACGCCTCTGCAGGCTATTGCCGAGGCCTTCCTCAATGAGCGTCACGTGAAGAATCCCGGCAATGGATGTGCGCTGTGTGCGCTCGCCGGGGAAGCGCGCCATGCAAATCCGGATGTCAGGGAACAGCTCACGGATTACGTGCGCAAACTGGCGTCACGAATAGCGCACGCTATATCCAGTGATAGCAAAGAGGCTGGCTTGGGTATCGTCGCGACCATCGTGGGGGCCATTACGCTTGCGCGCGCCGTTGACGACGACAAACTGGCGAAATCGATTCTCTCCGAGTCGCTCGTTCTGGTTATGAGTCGCGACTCATCGCCGGTTAGCTGAGTGGTGCTGGCATTGCCCGGTGAGGATCGACGATTCACTCACCAAACATGGCTTTAATGTCGCGTCCCGTCTGCTCGGCTTCCTCAATTAGCCAGTCGAGAAATTGCCTCGTTGCAGGGGAGTCTGCCGCAGTTCGCTTCCAGCAAATGAAGTAGGGGAACGGCATGGGCAGGGCGACCTTGAACGGCGCGATGAGTTCGTGTCGCTTGATGCTATCGATAGCAAAAAAGCCCTGTCCCAACGAAATGCCTCTTCCCCGAATTGCCGCATCGATTGCCATGCCGGAAACGGAGTAAGTGAGTGGCGCCAAGCCATCGGGCAGAGGCACGCCAACCGCATGCAACCAGTGTCCCCACGTTGGGGGTGACATGTTTGCCCATCCCCACTCGACGTGAATCAGCGGGTATCGCAAGATATCCGCCGGTTGCGAGATCGGTTTTTCCGCCTGCAGCAGCGAGGGTGCGAACACGGGCGCAACCCTGTCCGTAAAGACGACGTGATAGGGCGTTCCGTCCGTCGGGAGTGCCCCATACGTTAGCCGGACGTCGGCACTTCGCGCGGCGATACTGGTTTCGTGGTCGACGACCTCGACATGGACCTGCACATGAGGGCAGATGGTGTGCCACGTGTCCAATCTGGAGGCAAGCCAATGGGTCGCCACGGACGGAAATGTCATCAGGGTGAGCCGACGGCCCGTCTGCGCCTTGAGCGCCGCCTGAGCGCTATGAAAGCACTCGAACCCCCGGGAGATGTGCGCGTGGTACAGCTCGCAGAGCGGGGTCGGCCGCAGGCCCGTGTTCTCCCGCTCGAAAAGCGCGACCCCGAGAAAGTCTTCAAGGACGCGAATCTGCTGACTAATCGCACCGGGCGTCACGTGAAGCGCCTCGGCGGCGGCTACGACGCCTCCGTAACGAATGACGGCATCGAATATCTGCAAGGCTCGAAGAGGAGGAAGGCGGTTCATGTCGTTGACCTGGCAAATGCCATCGTGAAGCCAGTCTAGCAAAGACTGATCTCCGCCTCGACGCGCAACGGCGTCATGCAATGCCGCACGCTTACGGCTTCACATCGGTCTTGAACCACTTTTCCGACAAGCGCGTCACGGTACCGTCCGCTAGTGCTGCCGTGATGGCTGCGTCAAACTTTGCTTTCAGATCCGTATCCTGTTTGCGAAACCCAAGACCTTCTCCCGGCCCCCAGACCGCGCCACCGATGGTTGGTCCGGCGATCCGGATTCGGGCGGTGTCTTTGTTGTCGGCGATTCCGGCGTAGTAGGTGACGTCGTCGAAGGCTATGTCGACGCGTCCGTTGACCAGGTCGAGGTCACGTTCGGCCGAGGTCTTGTAGAGGCGTACGGAAGTGATGTCCTTGAAGTTGTCGTTGATGAACTTCGTATAAACCGTGCCGGATTGAATGCCGATCGATTTCCCTTTCAGTTGATCGCGCAGCGGGGCGATCATGGGGCTGTCGGTTTTGGGGTCGCCAGTCAGCTTGAGCGAAGAGGTTTTTCCTGTCGTGTTCGCCAATCCGTGCCCATCTACTGTCGCGAACGCGGCCGGCGTTGCAGCGTAGGGCTTGGAGAAGGCAATGACCTGTTGACGTTCGGGTGTGATTGCAAGGGCATCCATCACAGCATCGAATTTGCCGGCCTGCAGGCCGGTAATGAGGCCGTCAAAGTCCTGGGCGACCGGCTCGCATTGCAGGTTGACCCGCTTACACAGATTGTCGAGCAATTCCGGTTCGAACCCCGAGATTTTTCCGTTCGGCAAGGTCAGATTCCATGGAGCGTAACTGCCTTCCAGGGCGACCTTTACGGTCTTCCATTCCTTTGCTTGAGCGCCGTTTCCTGCCAGCGCCAGCACGCCGAGAAAGGTGACGAGAGAAGTCTTCAGGACTCTTGTTGAAATCGCATTCACATTACACCTCTATAGTGTCGAATCAAGGTTGTGCTTGGATTGAAAATACTCGGATCGCCACAGTTCGCGGCATTGCTGGCGCTACCGGCTTCAGTTGTGCAAGGCGCCGGCGATGTTTTCCACGATGCTCAGCAAGTCGCCCTGTTCGACGAGCCGGTGGACGCCCATCATGTCCGGATAGAAGAACCGATCGCCTTCTGCTGTCGGGGCAACCTGTCGAATTCGCGCATACACCGCCGCGGTTGCCGGTGAAGCGTCGGCTGGATCGAAGAAGTCCAGCGCCTGGGCGGCGGTGAGCAGTTCGATCGCCAGCACGTGCTGCAACTTCTGCGAAGTTGTGTAGGCTTTTCGTGCCGCGTGATAAGCGAAGCTCACGGGGTCTTCCTGGTTGCCGCTCGTCGGCACGCTGTCGACGCTTGCCGGTTGAGCAAGGGTGCGCATCTCACCCAGCAAGCCGGCCGCCGTGTACTGAATGATCATGTAACCGCTGTTCAGCCCGGGATCCTTCGCGAGGAACGCAGGCAGTTCGCTGAAGTACGGGTTGACGAGACGGTCCGTCCTGCGCTCCGAGATCTTCGCGAGCGTGGTCATGGAGATGCAAAGGAGATCGCACGCGATGCCGACGAACGTACCGTCGAAGTTGGCACCGGATATCGCGGTACCATCCTCGGCGTCGGGATGGATGACAGGGTTGTCGCCGCACGACCCCACTTCATCGAGAATCGCGTCGTAGGCGTCCTTGATCGCCCGCTTGGACGCTCCATGTACTTGAGCAATGCCGCGAAGGCTGTAGGCGTCCTGCAGCCGGTAATCGGTAAAGCGATCGCATAGTGCACTTCCGGCGAGGAGCCGCCGGATGTTGTCGGCCGTGTTCCTCTGATCGACGTGTTTCTTGACGGAGTGATACCGGGCATCCAGCGAGCGCGTGGTGGCCTTGAGCGGCTGCAGGGACATTGATGCGGCGATGTCCGCAACCTTCGAAAGCTCGAGCGCGTTGTAAAGCGCGAGCATCCCGATCGCGGTCACTGAGGTAGTGCCGTTGGTGAGCGAAAGCCCCTCCTTGCAGCGCAACGAGTGCGGCTTCAGCCCCGCTCGCTCCAATGCTTCGGCGCCACTCACGCGTTCACCGCGATAGAAAGCTTCTCCTTCGCCGATCAGCACAAGCGCCATATGTGCCTCGGGCGCGAGATAACCGACCGATCCGTCGCCCGGTGCGAACGGCGTGATGTCGTTGTTCAGCAGTCCGGCGATTTGCTGCAGCAATTCGAGGCTTACGCCGGAATAACCCTTGCCGAGGCTGATCAGCATCATCAAAAGGGTGGCTCGGACCACTTCACGCGGCAGCGGTTCGCCGACCGAGACGGCATGGGAGCGCACGATATTTCGCTGAAGCTGCTCGGCGTCGTCCGGGCTGATGACGCGTGTCGAATTTGCGCCAAAGCCAGACGTCACCCCATAGACAAGCCGGTTCTGGCTCAGAAAAAGATCGACCAGGCGGCGCGAGTTCAACACGCGCTCGCGATAGACGGGCGAAAACTTTATCTGTGCGCCATGTCGGGCTACGGCAATGAATTGCCCGATTGAAATATCGGATTCCCCGAGCTGAACTTCGGATATCTTGCTGGGTCGAGATTCGATGTGCGCCAGACTCATTCTGAATTTCCTCTGCCGAATGCATGAAATGAAGTGGGAGGCAAAATCCGCTTCAAAGCGCGATGTTTGCCGGAGATCATTGCAGGGCAGAGTAGCGTCGGCGGGGGTGACGCACAAACGATTTGATTTGAGTTCCGTGTTTAGTTTTTCTAAAGTCGGATTTTTGTTTCGTGTTTAATTTGACTTTATAAAGGGCGATTTCTGTTTAATCCGAGAAAACTATTTTCTCGGATTTTTTGAGGGTGTCAGAAAGACTCGATCCTTGAGATCGGCAGAACCGGTCCGGCTCTGCCGTCCATGTCACACCGTTACGGCGTGCGCGGAAACTCGAACGCGTCGAACAGGTCGTCGATTGCGGGCGCATTGACCGGCACATACGGATGCGTCTGCAACTGGATCGGATTCGGCAGATTGTCACGGCTTCTTTCCGTGATCGGCTTCAAATGCCAGTTGCGGTCGATGAACTTCACGATCGACGCGTGATCACCGTACTGGTGCACGACGCGGCCACCGCGAGAGTATGGCGACACGACGATCATCGGAATGCGCGGGCCGTCGCCGAAGAAGTCGAGCGGCTGGATGTAGCCTGAGTCGTAGTAGCCGCCGCCTTCGTCGGTCGTGACAAGAATCGCTGTCGAGGCCCACAGACTCGGGTCACGCTGCACCGTGTCGACCAGCTTGTGCACGAACGATTCAAAGAGTCCGAACTTCGACGACTCCGGATGCCCGTCGAGCAGACCGCCCGGCTTCACGAACGAAACCGCGGGCAGCGTGCCGTTCGCAATGTCCGCGTACAGATCGGTCGTGTCCTGCAGGTGCGCTTTGACGAGCGCGGGGTTCGTCATGATCGCGGTTTCATACAGGAACGGGTTGCAGATATTGCAGTAGACACTCGTGGCCGGCGTCGTCACAAACGTATTCCAGCCTTCGCCGTAGTACTTCCACGAGATGTTCTTTTCGATCAGCGTATCGGCGATCGTCCGCACCGGCGACGGCGGGATCGTGAACGTACTCGTATTGACCGTGCCGTCCCCGTTGTAGCCTGGGTTGTAGTTGTTCAGCAGGTAATACGTGTTCGGCGCACACTTCGCGTCCGGCTTGTACGGCAGGCGGTTCAGGTACTGCCGCAGCGCGCCGGCGCCGGGCTGATGACTGTCCGAGCAGTTGCTGTACGTGCCGCCCGAATAGCCGTCCTGCGTGTAATAGTTGTTGGTGTTTGCCTGCGGTAGCGGATTCTCGATCTGATCCGCCGGCGGCTTCGTGGCATTGCCGTTGCCGTCCGTGTAGTAGAGCGCATCGGAGGTGCCGATCATGATGCTGTTAGCGCCCGTGCCGCCCATCACCGGCTGGTGATAGTTGTCGCTGATCGTGAATTGGCGCGCGAGATGCGTGAAGTACGGCATGTCGCCGGTATTCACGTTGTAATAGCCGAGCGCGGTCGCTCCTTCGCCGGTCGTCTCATCGTTGAAGTTCGCGGGCCGCGGCTTGCCGTTCGAACCGGCGCCCACCGATGTCTCCACCCACGCAAACAGATCCATCTGACAACCGCTCGGATTATCGAGCGTGGCGTGATCGAGACTGCAATCGGCCTCTTGCCAATTCTGGTAGAAGCGGTGCACCGGACTGTTGATGTACTGGTCATAGTCGGGACCGACGCGCGAGATCTGATACGGTCCGTTCGGCAGGTTATACGTGTTCGAGCCGAAGCGCGTATCGACGCTATGCGTCGGCAAGCCGCTCGCGCCGGTGGTCAAATGCACGACGTCCCAAGGCTCCATCATCGCGCCCTCGGCGGCCTGCGCCGCGGTGAGCGTGGCGAACGGCGGCGGACTGGTATCGCTCGGTGTGCTTGCCGTAGAGCCGGTATTCGGCGCCGGCAGCACTGTATACGGCTGCTTGCCGCCAGGCGCCATCTCGAAGCGCTTCGGGTCCGTGGCACTAGCCGTGTATTGCGCGGCCAGCGCGAAGTTCGGACCCGGGCGGCCGTCAGCCGTGATGATGCCCTTCGACAGCAGGTTCGCCACCGTCTGCCCCTGGCGTGGCGTGTAAGCACCGAATACGTGATCGAACGTGCGGTTCTCGCCGACCACCACGATGACATGCTTGATCGGCGACGCGGTGTTCACTGGCGCAGCCGCTGTCGCGGCCTGCAGCTGGCTTTGCGCGACGGTCGGCCAGATAGCCGCGGCAAGCGCGACGGAAACGGCGCCGCAAAGCAAGCCGCTTCTAAATATGGGTGTACTAATTACGTTGGCAATTTTTTTCACGAACGCCTCCATGACGTTACTCGGACGAGCAAGCGGTAATGTGGCGTGTGGCAACAACGGGCAGCTCCCTGCGTGGGGACGCTGCCTCCATTACAAAGCGTTACGACGGGAAGAAATTATAGGGAGGGAATGACAATACGGGGACAAAAAAAAGTCGCTGGCATGTGAATTTGCCAACGAATTACTTTCACTGCGATTCACATTGCATAATTCGCCCGTGGCAAAGGCAGCGAGCACATCATTATTCATTGCGGTTATCTCGTCGCTTCAACATAAATCGGTGTCATGTTTTCACATGTCTTTAGCTTGGCTATGACCGCCGGCGGCGTTTCGGGGCGATTTTCGTGCATGCAAAACTTCATGCTTTCCACGTAAGCATTGGCACTTCGTGGGTTAGAGCCTGACTATGAATCACACTTTGGGTGTTCAAGCCGCAGAATATTCTGCGGTTTGACGGTCGGCGTTAGGGTTCGGCGATGATACAAAACCCTGGCGGTTAATGCCTCCAAAATACACTAATCTAAAATAATAAGATCTGTTATATAGGGGCGAAAGCAAAATGAAAACCCGCTCGCCACTCACTATCTGTTTGCCGCTTGCGATATTTGTCGCCGCATGCGTTCTGTCGCTTCCGACCCTCGTCATCGCGGTTGTCTGGATGACGATTGGTGTGATGGCGCTCGGCCATCGCAGCCTTGAAAGCTTTCCTGCGACTGGCATAAACCGTGAGTGGGTCCGGGGATACCGCGGAGCATGCCTGTGGTTCTGGCATCTGGCCTGGTGGCCTTGGTATATGCGCTCATCTATCCAGGATGTCGCCGGACAGATCGGAAACTCGCTGCATCGAACGAAGAAATCAGGGGATAAAGAGCTGAAGAGTTCGTCGGACTGGCGGTCAAATGACGACCATGATTGAAAGCGCGACGGGAGCGGAGCGGCAGCCGTCTTCCGATGGTTAGCCATCGATGCAATTGACTGATAAGTCGGCTGCTGCCAGCGATTCCTCACATCGTATTCACCACACGCGCGATTGTTAGATCCATCCGGCAGATCGTCACCATTGCCCTGGCTGCGCACTCGAATGACGGAATTCAAAAACGCCAGAGAACAAGTATTGCTGGAATAAGCCGGCATGTTCCATCGTTTACTCGTCAGGCAACCACGTTCCGAGTGGCAGGCCCCTGTCGCAGCCAGGCCCGCGACGTGAATTTGTGCAAGCACACCGATGTGCTGGGTGACGCCGACGACACGACGTCGAAAACGTCGGGGATTCATGTGGCCATACATCATGAACAAACTGCTTCGTTTCGGGACATTGCTCGTCTGTCTCGGCTTCGCTGCGCCTGCACTCGCGCAAACGTATGACGAGCAACCGGTGCCGGCCGACAGCATGGACAGCACGAATTGCCGAGCTGTTGTCGGGCAGGCGGAAATCGATGGGACGATGCAGCAGGTCGTCGGACGTGCGTGCCTGCAAAGTGATGGGACCTGGCAGATTGTTCAAAGCCAGGATGGCAGCGTGCTGTGGTACCCCGCCGCGGCCTATCCCTATTCCGACCCCTGGTGGTGGGGGCCGCCGGTATTCATTGGCGCGGGCGTGAGCTTTATCTTTGTCGACCGTTTCCATCACTTCCATCACTTTGACCACTTTCATCAGATGGGTCACGTTCGCTTTGCACCAAACGGAACGGGTTTTCACCGCGGCCCGCTCCCGGGCGGTGGTATGCATAACTTCGGTGGTACGAGGGGATTCGGCGGCATGCATGGGTCCGGCGGCATGCATGGGTCCGGCGGCATGCATGGGTCCGGCGGAATGCATGGATTCGGCGGCATGAATGGGTCCGGCGGAATGCATCGGCGCTAGTCCAACTTTTCCTATGTGCGCCTCTCGCAACGCTCATATGGGATCGTCCAACGTGACCGTTCACGCCGCGCCGGCGAACTACGTCGAACAAGGGTAGCCGTCAGCCGGCCCGGGCCAGTACAGCGCCTCCTGGTATTACTGCGATCCACCCACGCGAGATCTCTAGAAAGACCAGAGCGTGCCGCTAAAAAGCGGTGGTCCGACAAAACGTAGACCGGGATCGGAGTCGTTCGAGCGGAAGATTGTGGAGGTGCGGTCCGTTGCGTGATTCCGGTTACTTACGCGGACCACCCCCGTGCGATCCGCTCGCTCCCGACGGCTGAAAGTCGCTGCCGAAACCACTTGAGTCGTGCCCGCCGCCGTGCCCGCCGCCGTGGCCTTCGGCGTGCGCTTCGCCGTGGCCGCGGCCAGCCATTGCGCCGCCGTGATGAAAGTCACGATCATGGTCATGGCCGCGATGAAAATCGAAGTCGTGGTCGTGGTCGTGGTCGTGGTGGTGACGGTGAAAGTTGTCAATATCGACAAAGCCGAAAAAACCTCCTTCGTACAGGGGGTACCCATAGGCGGGACCGCAGTAATATTCAGCGCCCGCAGGATTGGTCATCATGTACTCCTGATCACAGGAATTCATCGATGTGTCGTAAGGCGCCACGGCACAGCCGCCCAGCAATGCGGCTGCAAATACCCCTGTCAAATGGGGCAAAATCATGTGCTGCACGGTAAGACCTCATCTAATGTGACGGAACGACTCCGCTAAAGATTTAGACCACGGCGAAGCACGCTTGTCCGGGGAGCGTGCAGCGGAAATTCGTTACCGCGCGTGACAAAACGAGGTCGCCAAGCTCATCGGGATCAGTGAAACGTGGTGCGTCAAAAAACGCATGACCCAAGCCGGTCAGGGCGTGACGAGCAAGGACGTATGCAGGCCCATCGAGTAGTGGCCTGGCCGGTTGCAGATTACTACGTAGCGGCCGGGTGCCAACTTGAGCGTCAAACGCTTGCTCTTGCCGGGGTCGATGTCCTCCACCTCTCCCATTTTTTTGAACTGACTCTCCGACACCTGTCCATTTTTAACTGGCAGCCTATCGGCGGCCAGGTCTGTTTTAAGAACGACGAACTCATGCGTCATACCGGTGTCCGGCGCGTTGCTTACCTCGAACGTGACTTTGCCTGCCTTAACGTCACTTGCATTGAGCTGGATCGTGTTCGTGAGCAGCGTGGCTTTTATCGTCTGCTCTGCGTAACTGGGGCTGCAAACGAGGCCGAGTGCGGCCACGCCAAGGAAGACTGCGGTGCGTGGGCTTGAGAACATGACGTTTTCCTCTACGAATACC
Source organism: Paraburkholderia sp. WS6 (assembly GCF_030464835.1). Lineage (NCBI taxonomy): Bacteria > Pseudomonadati > Pseudomonadota > Betaproteobacteria > Burkholderiales > Burkholderiaceae > Paraburkholderia > Paraburkholderia sp. WS6. The sequence continues at coordinate 34,518 of NZ_JALQCK010000030.1, read as the reverse complement.
GCGCGTATCAACACTACAGAAATAAAACGGCCGGCGCCGCGGGCTTATTCCCGTGTCCGAGAACTATTTTCGTGTCGGTCGCTAACCGATCCCACCTCCGCCCGACGCAATGCAAATCATGCGGCTCGTACTTCGGCGGAACCTCAGATCGAGGTCTATTTTTTTCGCAGACGTTCGTTCACCAGGCGAGCAATGGCTGCCGGTGCCTGGTCTGGTATGGCGAAAACCGAGCTGACGTTGATCTCGCAGAGTACGTAGGTATCCTTGCCCGATTCGGTGCGCGGCCCGTAAAGAAAGTCAGCATCCCAGATAATCGGCAGCGAAGCGCTGTCGATGTTCAGGACGTTCATCATTTGCGGCGTCCATTCGAGTTCCATTTTCGCTCTGAGGGCCTGGAACGGCTCAGCCGAGGCGGGGTGCATGATACGTGGCCCGGGCTGCGCAGCGTCAGAGTCGGGTCCCTCCGGTGGAGGCGGTATCAGCGCCTTGATCAACTGGTGTCCAAATCCAACAACCTTCTCTCTTCCCATGTAGCAGCGAATCATGCCGTCGGGCAGGCGTGACTGAAAGGGTTGGTCGACAATGCAGCCGTCGGGCCTGAGGTATGCCTCGCAACGCGCCATGAATTCGTGAAGCGCTATCTCTTGCGGCACACTCCCTCGGAGTGCATGCAGAACTCGAACCAATACGGTATCGCTGCCCGGCGGCGAGATTTGCTCGACCTTCCAGACCCCCTGACCTCCATTGCCCCTATTTTGTTTGAGTACGCGCGGTCCTGCCGATTCAAGCCGGGACGGGAACTCGGACTGGAACGCAGATTTGTTGCGATAGACATGGGTATCCGTGCCCCAGCCGAGATGCCTGGTGCGATGTAGAACCTCCTTGACGCCCATCTGCAAGATAACGTCAGGGTGGGCGCTGACCCAGGGTCCGCGCGACGCCACCTCCCGCAACATCGCGTCGAGAACGACTCGGGTCTGCCCATCGTGAATCGGGTCGACCCATACCAGTACGCCATCGACATTCAGGAGTTGTTCACGCACTTCGTCCACCATCTCGTCGGAATAGACGGCGGGTTGAGCCGCGATGCCGATCGCCGTCAGTTCTTCGAAGATGCGATAGAAGCGATTATTCGCCGGTGTCGCACTTTTACGCGCCTCATGATCACCGCGCCACAGTATGGCCACCTTGGCCGGTTCAGCTTGACTCATCTCATCCTCCACACTCGTCACGGCCTCAGCCTTGAGGCGCCATGATGCGCAACGTCGCCTGCCCCTGAACGTTCCTGAGCGGGAAGTAAGCGCGATGCGTCGAGTCATCCACCGCGACCACGTGCGCATTGGGGCCAATGCGGCCGTCACCAATCTTCGACACGTTGCCCGCGTCGGCTTTGAACATCGAGACGATGCCAGTCTCACCGGCGATGTAGAGCAGTTGCAGTTGCGGATCAAAGGCCAGGACATCCGGATCCCGACCGACATCGAAGGACGACTTGACGCGCATCGTGCGCATGTCGAGCACCAGCAACTTGTCATTGCCTTCGCACGCGATGAAAGCAAGCCGTTGCTGCGGTTCGATCAGCAGTCCGTGATTGCCCCGCGCGCCCGGCAGATCGATGCGCGCTACGATCCGGTCGTTGGCCGGGTCGATTTCGACCAGTTGCTGCCGGGATTGCACGTTCACGAAGATGTGCCGGGAGACCGGATCGTACTGGGTATTGCCGACCTCACCGCCGAGCGGGATCGTTGCAATCCGCGTGTTCGAGCGAATGTCGATCACCGTCTCAGTCTCGCCTGTTTCGTCGGACGCATAGAGCTTGTGTGCATCGGGCGCGTATGCCATGCCGTCCGGGTACCTGCCGCCCGGCATGCGTGCGGTGATCTTTAGTGTGGCTTCGTCAATTGCGACGATCTCATTTGAACCGGTGGCCGACGCATACACGCGTGACAATTCCGGAAGCGCCAGCACGCCATGCACTGAGGCCACGTCTGGAATCCGGGCGATTACGCGCGCTACGCGCGTGTCAAACGCGACCACCTCGCCGTCGCCCAGATGGGCAATGAATAGCAGATGACGGTGCGGGTCAAGGCTTGCGTAATCGAGTCGGGTCGGCCGTCCGCCCAGCGGAATGTCGGCGACCAGTTTCAACGGCAGGTCGCCCATTTCAAGACCGTCATCCGCACCTGACGCGGAGAACATCACGACCCCCAACGCGGCAACAATAGCGCACGCGGCAGAAAGCAGCCAACGAGCAGCAGGCCGAGTCCAAAGTGCATTCATGATGCGAGTTTCATCAGTGTGTTCACCGTGCAACGACGATCCGCAAGCGGCGCTCGTTCAATCGTCGTCTGCGCCAGCCTCACGCATCATCCAGTTCACGTCAGCCTCCGCCCAGGCAACGTTGCCTGCATCCGCATGGTGGCGTTGTCCCAGTTGATGAGGCTAAACAGCTGGTTGACGTATTCGTTACGCCGGTTCTGGTACTTCAGGTAGTACGCGTGCTCGAAAACATCGAGGATGAGGATGGGCTGGATGCCCCAGGCGGTCAGCTTCTGATGGTTCTCGCACTGGAGGATCATGAGCTTGCCCGTCGCGGGATGGTAGCCAACAACCCCCCAGCCGGATGCTTCTACAGCAATCGTCGCGGCTACCAGTTGTGCCTTGAACTTCGCATAGGAGCCGAAATTTCTGTCGATTGCTTTTGCCAGATCGCCCTTCGGTTCACCGCCTGTACCCGAGATGCTGGTCCAGTAAATGGTGTGCAGGATGTGACTCGATAGCTGGAAAGCCAGTTCTTTCTCGTAGAACTTCACCAGCGCGAAGTCGTTTGAGTCCCGGGCTTTCGCCAGGCTGTCTTCAGCCTTGTTCGCGGCAGCCACCGCGGGCTTGTGATGAAAGTTGTAGTGCAGTTCGACGGTGCGCGCATCGATAACCGGTTCAAGCGCATCGTAGGCGAATGGCAGCGGTGCAGCAGCATACTTGCCGTCCGCGTCTGTGAGCTTGTCGGTGTAACCGGGCTCTTCTGCGGCACGTATGGTTTGTGCCTGAGCCAGCATGATTCCAGCGCCGACCGCGGCGGTGTCTTGCAGGAAGGTACGACGTGTGGCCATGAATACGATCCTCGTAGAATGCGCGCACGCGCGGGCAATCAGATGGCGTGCGAATGGATAAGCGGATAGACAGCGAGACCAAACAGGGCAGCCGCAACGACAATTACCGGCTCCTGCAGCTTCTTGAATCGCCAGAGCAACACGAGCGTCACAAGAGCAAGCATGACAGTCGGCCAGTCAACGATCGAGCGCTGCGCGATGACAATGACTGAGCCCGTGATTGCGCCCACGGCCGCCGCGGTAATGCCATCGACGAACGCCTTGACGGCCGGTAACTTGCCGTATTTCTTGAAGTACGGCGCCGGCAGCACCGTGAACAGATAGCAAGGCAGGAAAGTCCCGAGTGCGGCGACGCAGGCGCCCGAAAATCCGGCGACGAGATAACCGATGAAGCCGACCGTAATGACGACCGGCCCCGGCGTGATCATTGCGACGGCCACCGCATCGACAAACTGCTTGTCGTTGAGCCAGTGATGTTCGGTCACGACGCCGCCGTAGAGGAAAGGCACGATTGCGAGTCCCGAGCCGAACACGAACGCACCGGCCTTGGCGAAGAAAAGGCCGATCTGGCCGAGCAGTGGCAGATCAAGACCACTGAGGACGCCGCTCATACCGGGCGCCTGCGCAACGGCAAGCGCATTCAGTCCGCCTTTGCCAAACCACTTCGGCGGCGCACGCCAGAACCAGTTGATCAGGCCACCCGCGATAAACAGCCATGCGATCTCGGATTGGGTGACCACGGTGACGACCGCGAGCGTCAGGAATATCGCCCACAGCAGTCTGTCTTTGCCGATGGTCTTCCTGGTCAGCTTGTACGCGCTCATGGCGATGATTCCGACCACTGCGGCACCCACGCCGTAGAAGACTGCCTGCATCCAGGAGAGGCCGCCATACTGCGCGTAGGCCCAGCCGAGCGCCACAACCATCAGGAACGAAGGCAGGACGAATGCGATACCGGCCACCGTTGCGCCGAGGACCCGGTAATGCACGTATCCGAGATAAATGCCGAGTTGTGCGGCAAGAGGGCCTGGCATCATTTGAGCCAGCGCCAACCCCTCCTTGTAGTCCTGCTCGCTGATCCAGCCCCGACGTTCGACCAGGTCACGGTGCATGTAGCCGACCAGCGCCACCGGCCCTCCAAAACCGAAGGTGCCGAGGCGAAGCATGTAAAAGAGCAACTGCCAGAGGGTGTAGCCCGGCGCGGTCGCCGGCGTGGTGTTCATGACCGGCCCCCTGCGTCGGTGTTTTTTGTGCGCGCCGTGAAGTGCGCGTAGATCGAATCCAGCACGCGACTCATCTCGTCGAGCAGTTGATCGTCGTCCAATGCGCGTAGCCGCGCGCCGGCCATCACCGCCTCGAAGCCGATTGCTTCTGGTACCGGTGCGCCGCCCACGTCGAGCGCGTGCACCATTTCACCGAGCCGAAGAAGCGCCGCGTCTTCGTCGAGGCCGAAACTCACAACCAGCACCTCAAAGGTCACGCGCTCGCCCACGTGCGTGAAGGCCGCGCCGTCGAAATCGAAGCCGAGTGCATCCGGCGGGCAGGCCTCCGGCGACACGAGCCACAGGAAGCGCGCTTGCGGATCGATGAAGCGACGGATCAGCCATGCGCTCGCGACGCGATCGACCCATAGCCGTTGCCGGGTTGCCCACGTGCGGGCCTGGTACTCGTCGCGCCGTAGCGGCCGGATGGCCCGCTCGGCCGCATGCGGCTCACCTGGCGACAGGACCGTATCCGCGAGCGCTACAAAGTCTTCCCAGGCGATTTCAGCGTCGGTCAAAGCGGCGCCCGGGAAGTAGTCGATCGTCCGGATCGCGTCATAGTCCTTGCGCAGGCGACGCATCAGCCGGGTGACTTCCGCTGGTGCCTGGCCTCCGAGCGTCTTCCGCGCTGCGGCCAGTGACGCGACAAAGGTCCTGTAATCGTCGTTCCGATCGAACAGTGCGCGAAAGTCCGCTTCCTGCGACGAGTCCAGACTTTGCGCCCGCAGCAGATGCGCAGTGCCACCGGCTTCGTCAATGCTGCCGGCGAGTTCGCGCAGCATGTCTTCGCGCTCCGCGGTGTGCGGCAGCAGGTAGATGCCGTCACGCAGGACGGCGCAACCCTTCGCTTTCAGCGCCCGCCATGCCCGCATCCGCGCGGTAGCGTTCTCAGTCGGAAAGGTCAGGACCAGTACGGCCCACGTGGTCAAGGTAGTCATGTAAAGTAAACTACATGTGTGTAGCGTACTTTACAAATTATTTTTTCTTAAGTGTCGGCCGGCGTCGGATTGCCGGTAATGGAATCGACGCGCCGAGGCGCGCAGTGGCTGGCAGTCGCATGCCAGCCACTGGCGAAAGACCTGATTTCATGAAGTCGCTTCCGAGCGCTTTGCACGTCATTCCAACGCGCGTTATTGCCCACCATTCTCGAAAGGCACGTTCCAGACCGTCACGCTGTTTGTGTTGTCGTCGACCGCCGCAAAGCGCACGAACTCATGACGCGGCTGCGAGAACGCCAGTCCGAAGGCACCGGCTTGGGCCGGGTCGACGGCAAGCTGCGCGACGAAGCGGCCTTGCGGCGTAAATTCGACGATTTCGCTCGGCTGCTTCGGATCGCTATTGATCGCATCGCCGTTCGCGACGAACAGATGGCCGTTCGGTCCGAGGGTTAGCCCGAGCGGGCCGTGGAGATGTGCGTTGTCCGCATAGATCACCACGCCTTTGCCACCGTCGTGCTGCGATTTGCCCGCATCGAATACCGCGAAGATCGCGTTATCGACGGTGGACGCGACATAGAGTACGTCGCGCTGCGGGTCGTAGGCGAGTCCGGTCGGGCCTACGACCAGTGCCGCGGAATCGCTGCGATGCGGGTAAACCGAGGCGATCTGCGTCGCGTGGTTGAGATGGACGCCGTTGTCGTCGACGCTCACATCGAGGCGCACAACCGTCCCGTTGAGCACGTTCGATACGAACACCTTTGCACGGTCGCCTTGATCGAAGATCGTCAGATCCCAGGGTCCGTCGATCTTCGCCATCGCAGGCGTCCATTGCGCGACGATGTTGCCGGTTCGGTTCAGCACCAGCAGCACGCCGGGCTGGATCGTATTGAAGGTGCCATCCGTGGTCGGTACGCTGCCGACCAGCACGAAGCCGCCCTTGAGAACACCGAGCGCGGTGCTCAGGCCAAGCCCCGGGGCGCCTTGGAAGAACGTCGTGGCCGGCTGGTTGTTCGGCACGATCTTGACGATCGTCGTGCCAGTGCCCTGGGCGTTCTGCGCGTTGTTGAAGTTCGAGATCAGCAGGTCGCCTGCGGCGATGGTGCCGAAGCGGGGAAATCCGTCGGGCACGAAGGCGACGCCGTACGGATTGACATCACCGTTGGCAGGTATCGTCGTCGAGGTGACGAACGACGGCGGGAGCAGCGGCGTGAGCTCGTCGGCGAGGGCGGGGCCCGCTGCCGAAAGCGCGAGACTGGCGCCGTACAGGGCAGCCAGCAGCAGGTGTTTCAGCGTGCGGTCTTTTGCACGGACACCGCGCTGGCAGGGTTGTTGGTCGATTGTCGGATTGAAGCCGTTTATGACGGGGTTCATGACTGGCATCTCCAAGAAGGCCGCGGGGCGGGCGCGTTGTTGTCGCCGCGCGCAGTGCGTGCCGGCCGCCGCTAGCGAATTTCGCCCGTGCCCACGAGACGGCAACCAGCACCGCTGTCCTGCAACTCGAACGCGCGTCGCGCAGCGTAGGCAACGGCGGGGCGAATCCTGCAAACAGGCAAGCGCAGACCCTTGCCGGCGGGTGCGTGGCAATCGAGGCCTGGTTCAGGCATAACGGAATGGGATCGTCCGTGCGCAGTAAACGGCTGGCAGGAACAAATATTCCAGCGTGACCGGCCACACGGGGTGGCCTGTCATGGCACGCCAGTCCGATCGAGTTGAAGCAGTCGCCGGGTCGCTTAGGGTCGACAAGCGTCTGTCATCGTCGTCGTCATCTGCAAAGTGACGATGTAGAGGTGTTCACACGCCTTGTGCCTTGTTAGGACCGCAAGGCAGGCAAGCTAAAGCTGAAGGTGGTGGCTGACCGCGGCTACTTCAGTGGTCCGGACATCCGTGCCTGTGAACTGGCCGGGATCACTACGTATGTCCCGAAACCACTCACCTCGGCGTCAAGGAAGAAAGGGCTCTTTACCAAACGCGACTTCATCTACGTTGCCAGGAACGATGAGTATCGATGCCCCGCCGGCGAGCGCGCAATTCTTCGATTCAAGACCGTCGAGAATGGCATGAATCTGAACGTGTACTGGCCCAGCGCATGCCCGCGTTGCCATCTCAAGGAGCGATGTTCACCCAGCGACTATCGCCGCATCCGACGATGGGAGCACGAACATGTACTGGAAGCCATGCAGCGTCGGCTTGACCGGAAGCCTGATGCGATGACCATCCGAAGAAGCACCGTTGAACATGTCTTCGGCACGCTCAAGCATTGGATGGGTGCCACACACTTCCAGACCCGGACGCTCGGGCGGGTGAGCACCGAAATGAGCCTTCAGGTACTGGCATACAACCTCAAGCGAGTCATGAATATACTTGGGGTTGCGAGGACAATGAAGGCAATGAGGATGGCTGGAAGCTGAGGCCCTGAAGGGCTTCTTGCGCTCGCATTGCTCGAATAGCGCAAGCTCGACGTATCTAACTTGATTGACCCGACCGCGAACCTCGCCCTCAGCCGCGAAAATCGAGTTTCCACACACCCTCGGTCGCGTGCTGCCGGTCGCTGCATTGCGCACCACGGGAAACGATGCCTCATGCGTTAGGCAGACGCGGCCAGCAGCGATCCTCGGTCGCGTGCGCATCGGACCGTGGAGTGTCCGTCACAATTTTCCGGCGATTGATCAATCACCGCCCTATGCCGCCGCAGTACGCCGGGAAGCTGGAAACCTTCGCCGCCAATGCTGTATCGTGAGCGCCACCGCCGTCGCACAGACCCCACGATCTCCGTCGAAATGCCCCAGATGATCCCACTCCACCGCGATCTAGCTTTCTATCAGCTCCTTGCCGACAGCTATGCCCGGCTACTTGGTCGGCCCCTGGTGCAACAGGCCATGCCCCTGGCCGAAGCTACCGAATGGCTCTATGAGCATGCCCCGTTCGCGGTACTCGCGCACAACACCGATCCCGACCCGCTCTTTATATACGGCAACAAGGCCGCGCAACGCCGCTTTGGATATAGCTGGGATGAAATCACCCGACTGCCGTCCCGACTCTCGGCCGAGGCTCCGAATCGCAAGGAGCGGCAGCAATTTCTCGCACGCGTACAGCGGCTCGGCTACGAGGCGGGCTACAAGGGTGTGCGTATCACCAAGTCGGGCCAGCGCTTCATGATCGAGGAAGCCACGCTGTGGCAGCTTCTCGACACGAACGGTAAACTGCACGGCCAAGCGGTTGTCATCCCGAGCACGCACGACCTTTGATCGCGCATATCAATCTGGGACGAGCCGCAGTGGCTGCTTGAAAACAGTCGTTTCGAAGAAGGTAGTCTGAACGGCGGTTGAATCTGCCGTCGCCCGCTGTCGGTCGCCGCATTGCGCGCCACGGAAACGATACCTCATGCATTAGGCAGCACGCGGCCCAGTTTCAGTCATTCGATACCTTCGCGAAGATCGCCGAAAATCGGAGGGTATGACGCTCAGAAATGGCTGCAAGTCACGACAGTACCGAACGCATGATGTCTCCCTCACCGCTCGTGCTCGAATGACGGTGGCACGAAGTTTTTCAACAAGCTGCTAGTTAAGTCCATGAAGAAAATCGGGGACTGCACTTCCAATCGAGGCAAGATATCCCGCCATAGCACCGGCAACTTTTCGCACGGCAGGACGTGCGATCATTCGTTCACGCCAAGCCAGCAGGTTGGGCGTCTCTCCTGTTACCGGCGCACCCTTGCGCGCGCCGAACAACTGCGCCATGTAAAACGCAATGTCGGCATAGGAATAGGTCTCGGCCAGAAATTCGCGATTGGCAAGAACTCGTTCCATGCGTCGATAATATTGCAACGCTTCGTTGCGCGCAGTCTGCGCCGCAGGATCATCCGGCGCATCTTCAAGTCCCATCAGTCGGACAATGTGGGGAAAATAGATTTCATCGCAGCAGTGTTCGAGCTGACGCGCCATGGCGCGCGCTTCTGGATGCGCCGGCCATAAGGCGGGATTGGGCTTCAGGTCTTCAAGATACTCAAATATTTGCGTGGAATCGAAAATCTCCAGGTTGCCGTCTATTAGTACCGGCACCTGATGCTTCGGATTGACGCGCAATACGTCTGGATGTTTGGGGGCGTAACCGCGCAACTGATCAAACGGAGCCATCACCAGTTCGAAGTCGATGCCCTTCTCGTGCGCCGCGATCTCAACTTTGGCACCGAACATGCTCAGGGGTCCGGAAATTATTTTCATTTGTCTCTCTTCAATTGATCTTGTGTCTCGACAAACTCACGATCGAACGGATCGATCAACACGTCGCGTTTGTGGGCGTGAAGGGTGTATTGGCATAGTTCAATGACCTTGAGTTGCTTTTCGTGAATGCTCTTGTCCATATTTGACCTTTGTATTGATCGAGCAGAGGAGGGGTGTGGCAGATAATAAGTCCGTTAACATGACACCTTATGTCATGTATTTGAGGTCAGGTGTCATTTATGAAAGCTAGCCGCCTTTTGTCGATCATGATGATGCTGCAAGCACGCGGGCGTATGACCGCACCGGCTTTGGCTGAAGCACTGGAGGTTTCCGAGCGCACGATCTTGCGCGATATCGATCAGCTCTCTACTGCTGGCGTGCCCATCTGGGGGGATCGAGGTCGCAACGGGGGATTTCAATTACGCGAGGGTTGGAGTACCGATCTCACAGGGCTCACGGAGCACGAAGCGCACGCGCTGTTTCTGGCAGGTTTGCCTGGGCCTGCGACGGAACTGGGCTTGGACGGCATGGCAACCTCTGCGCGGCTAAAGATGATTGCCAGTCTGCCTCCGGACTCACGCGAGCAGGCTGATCGTGTCGCTAGCCGACTGCACATTGACACGGTGGATTGGTACCGTGCTCAAGAAACGCCGTTATTTCTGCGTGAAGTCGCCAATGCCGTGTGGAGCTCGTACCGTATCGAAGTGAAGTATGAGAGTTGGCATGGTTTATCCCGCCGCGAACTTGAGCCGCTCGGTTTGGTGCTCAAGGGAGGTACCTGGTACCTGATTGCCAAGGTGGTGGGCAGGCCCGGCGCACTGACCTTTCGGCTAGCGAATATTAGTGAATTCAAGTCCTCCCGCCGCCGTTTCAAGCGTCCTGCGCGATTTGACCTGGCGAAGCACTGGCGTGACGCCATAGACCGCTACGAGACCGATCTTTATCGGTTGACGGCACATATCGCCGTGTCGGCGCGCGGCGAGAATTGGTTGGTCAACGCGCGTATTAAAACCGCTCCAGTTTTGCAGGGTGCAGGTAGTGCGGAGGTGCCATCAGGATGGAAAGAGTTTTTGATGCCCATCGAATCCATCGAGCACGGCGCGCGGAAGCTGTTGGGATACGGTTCAAATTTGAAGATCGTAGGGCCGTGGGAACTTAAGAATAAATTTATGGGAGAGTTGTCACAGTTGAAAGCGCTCTATAAGAGGGGCGCATAATTTTGGTGAAGAGATGAAGCCAGGAAACCTGGACAGTCCGGGAGGTGGAAAAGCGGACATGGGTTTCCTTTCTTACGACTCCGTTAGATTGTAACGGGGGCCTGAAGTCAAAAAGGCGAGGCAGCCAAACCAACCGGATCCAAGTTGGGCAAGTTGGGTGGTCTTCGCGCGTGGAAAGCTCTTAGCGGATAGTCAATGAAGGCCGTATTTGAACGACCGCTGTCGGGCGAATCGAAGGTCCGATTTAAGAGGCTGGCGTGGTTCATCGAGTGCCGGTTCGGCTCACACGAGAATCGCCCGTGCAGCGCTGCGAAAAGTATTCGGCGTTGCGGGCTTAACCTTTGATCGAACCACGCCGTTTTTTGCTCAACGTTCAGTCATGGTGGCGATGTTTGTGATGGCGCTTGTCCGGTCGGTAGCCGCGGGAATAGTCGTCCGCGTACGAATTTGACCGCGAAATGTTACCGCCAAGCGCTGAACCCGCGCCGCCGCCCACGGCCGCGCCGACGAGGCCGCCCGTGCGGCCGCCCATCGCATTGCCTGCCGCTGTGCCGGCACCGCCCCCGAGCGCGCCACCAATGATGGCGCCCGTGCGTTCCCTGCGGTTTGACGTGACTGCGCCGCCGGCGCCGCCGCCGACTGCACCGCCAATGACGGAACCCGTGCTGCCGCCTACTGCGCCACCCAGGGCAGCGCCGGCTACGCCGCCGAGCGCGCCGCCAAGGGCATTGTTCATATCGCCGGCCACCGCCGGTAACGACGCTGCAGTGGTGAGCGCTGCAATGGCAACAATCTGGAAGATTCTCTTCGACATAAAAGGTCTCTGGTTTTTGGGACGGCGCCGAGTATAACCGCCCTCCGAAAGGTTTTTGTAGCGCGCCAGTTCGGACCTCGGTAAGAGGTGTAACAAAATGATCCGATGGTTTTTTGTGAAACGCTTTCGGTGCTATTGGCGTCAGGCGTTGAGGCTTGTTCGACGCCTGCCGGCACGTGCCGTAGCGTGTTCACAGTCGTGGCGACCACGGCAGGCATCCAACAACCCTCAACGACTTCTGCCGATCGCCGACAGGCAAAGTCGAACACCAACCGTCGATCGCAATCGGCTCTCAAACGACTGCTCATTGGCGAAGAACAGCTGTCTCGGAGGAGCTACCGATGGGTGAAAACCGCTCTCCGCACGTTACGTTACATTCGAGGTCCGGAAGACAATGTTCCGCGCCACACCGGCGTTTCAATATCGCGACGCGCGGGAATCGATCGCCTGCGCACCCTTGATTTGCTGAGCTTTCTTATGCACCGCACGGTGCGGTCCCATATGGTATGACCTTTGCAGTCACAACCCTAGGATTTTCATTACCGGGGGGGTGCAAGCATGAATCGCAATTTCAAAATGACGACGATCGCCATGTGCGTGTCGTCACTGATGGTTCTTCAAGGTTGTGGATCGACATTGACCACGAAGTCGCCGACGCTTGGCAGTGCTTCGGGAAGCGGCGCCATCACAGGCACGGGCGGCGGATCCGGCAGTGGTTCGGGAGGAGGTGCAGGGTCCGGCTCAGGTAACGGCACGCCTACGCCGACGCCCACGCCGACGCCGACGCCCACGCCCACGCCGACGCCCACGCCCACGCCGACGCCCACGCCCACGCCCACGCCGACGCCGACGCCGACGCCTACTCCGACGCCTACGCCGACGCCGACGCCCACGCCGACGCCGACGCCGACGCCGACGCCTACTCCGACGCCTACGCCCACGCCCACGCCGACGCCCACGCCGACGCCCACGCCCACGCCGACGCCGACGCCGACGCCTACTCCGACGCCGACGCCGACGCCGACGCCTACTCCGACGCCCACGCCCACGCCCACGCCGACGCCCACGCCCACGCCGACGCCCACGCCCACGCCGACGCCGACGCCGACGCCGACGCCTACGCCGACGCCGACGCCGACGCCGACGCCCACGCCGACGCCCACGCCCACGCCGACGCCGACGCCGACGCCCACGCCCACGCCCACGCCGACGCCTACGCCGACGCCGACGCCGACGCCGACGCCGACGCCGACGCCGACGCCGACGCCTACGCCGACGCCTACTCCGACGCCGACGCCCACGCCGACGCCCACGCCCACTCCGACGCCCTCCAGCGCCAACCCGCTCGGCGTCGTGGTGCAGAACACCGGCAACGTCGTCACCACGGCCGGCCAGACTGTCTCGGCCATCGGCAGCCAGATCGGTCTCACACCGATCCCTGGCGGCAACACCGCAACCGCCGCAGCGCTCGGCAGTGTGGTTTCGAATCTCGGCGCCGGAGTGTCCGCACTCGGCGCGGGCGCTTTCAACGGTCTCGGCCAGCTTGGGAACTCGACCGAGCCTCTCGGTACCACGCTCACCAGCAGCGGCAACCTGGTCTATGACGCCGGTCAGGCCGTCAATAGCGCCGGACAGCTCGTGACCAGCCTCGGCAGCGGTCCAACTGCTCCACTCAGCCCGCTGACAAACCCGCTCGGCAGCACAATCTCCACCGTGGGCACCGCCGTCAGCAGCCTGGGCACGCAATTCGGCTCGACGCTCACCAACGGCCCGGTGCAGCAGCTCACGCAGACCCTCAGCACTGCAATCACGCCAATCACCGCGACGCTCGCGCAGACCACCCAGACCGTCGGCGACACGACCGGTTTGGGTAATCCGCTCAACGGACTGCTGTCGACCATCGGCCATGGCCTCGACACTGCGGGCAGCCAGATCGGCAGCGCCACGGGCAATCCGATCGGCAAGAACCTAGGTAACGTGGTGACCCAGTTGGGCAATACGGTTACCTCGGTCGACGGCCTGCTGACCACAGGCGGCTCGGGCAGCGGTAATCCGCTCGGCGGCCTGACCGGCATCCTCAATCCGGGCGGCAGCTCGTCCGGCAATCCGTTGGCACCGCTCACCAACATCCTCACTTCGCTGCCCGGCACGCTGACGGCCGGACTTGGCAGTATTGGCGGTTCGACCAATCCGCTCGCACCTCTGACCGGCACGCTGACTTCGCTGACCTCCTCGCTGACCAGCATGGTCGGAGGACCCGGCAATCCATTAGCGCCGCTCACCGGCGTGCCCAACTCGGCAAGCGTCGCGCCGAACAGCGCGACAGGCAGCGCCAACAATCCGCTAGTACCAGCGACGTCAGTAGCATCATCGTCGACGGGCGCGCTACACGCCTCGGGCGGTTCAAGTGGATCCGGCACGACCAACCTGCTCGCGCCCGTGACTGGCCTCGTCAACGCCCTGACGAGTGCGCTTGGCGGCGCCGGAGGAGGGACGTCCGGGTCATCTGGCGGCGTGCTCGGTGGGCTGACATCAAGGAAGTAACGAAGGCACCACGCATGGGGGAAAACGGCGGACCGGGCAACCGGCCCGCCGATCCGCGTGGCACCATGCAACGCGCGTGATCTTACGGACATGGACGCTTGCCTCCATTTTCCGCACATCATTCTCTCAGGCGAGCGACTGGTGATATGAGAAGACAAAGGTCAACTGCCCGCCAGCTTCTTTGACGACCTTGAGCGGGATACTGGATGGGACCGCACCGTCCACCTTCATAAGCACGCGGTGCTGGTCAGCCCGCAAAAAGTGCATTTGTTGGTTGAGTACACAAGGAATCGCGCAGACGGTTCAGTGATCACATTGCACAAGAACCTCTGGGTGGTCACCTACGATGCGGATCGCTGGGGTATCAAGCAACGATCCTACTAAGGATACGGGCCGATGGCGCGCGTCCGCCTGACGCGGATCGGCAGCAACGTCCACATAGATTTCGGCACCGAAACGCCCGATTGACGTTGCCAGCAATCGTCAATCGAACAGGCATTGGCAAAATCCAATGGAATGATTTGCGACGTCAACGCACACCATGCGAGTTCGAGCACGCGTAAGAGCCGGCTGCATTGCGTGGATTGGCAGGCGGCATAAGTCCTTCCGCTTTCGGTGCATACTCCCGCTACTACCCGCTAGGCCAAGGACCACGACTCATGGCACTAACCCCGTTGCCGCCACTCGGATGCCTGCTCGCCTTCGAAGCAAGCGCACGACACCTGAGTTTCACTCGCGCCGGCAACGAGTTGCATCTGTCACCGAGTGCGGTCAGCCGGCAGATCTCCCAACTGGAAGAATTCCTCGGGCGACGTCTTTTTTCACGTGAACACAACGCCCTGCGCCTGACGCCCGCCGGCGAAACCTATGCAATTGACGTGCGAAGCATTCTCGAGCTTTGCAGCAGCGCCACGTCGAATATGATGGCGCGGGTCGTCAAGTCGCGGCTGACCATTTCCTGCACTGCCGGGCTTTCCGCATTGTGGCTCGCGCCCCGGCTCGGCTCCTTTATCGAGGTCAACCCGGACATCGATCTGCGGATCATCGTGCGTGATCATTTCGGCGTTGTCTCTTCCGCGGAGTACGACGTGGGTATCTTCTATCTGCGCAACGCAGACGTGCCCGGCACTCACACGCAGAAGCTGTTCGATGAGCAGGTCTATGCCGTCTGCTCGCCCGGCTATCTGAACGGCACACTCCTCGAACCGGCGCAATTGCTGTCGCACACGCTACTCGTACTCGAAGATGCCGAACGCAACTGGATGTCGTGGCATAGCTGGTTCGAACGCGTAGGTGTGACGCGGACCAATCCCGCCTCGACGATCATCGTGAACAGTTATCCGTTGATCACGGAACTCGCGGCGCATGGCAAAGGCATCGCGCTCGGGTGGAGCAAGGTCATCGATCTGTTGCTCGAGAATGGCACGCTCGTCAAAGCGTCGGCGGCTTCAGCGACGATGGGCGGCGCCTATTACCTGACACGCCCGCTGGAACGCGCGGAAAGTGCGCCGGCACGACGCTTCCGTGAATGGGCCATCGCGCAGATGACGCCGTGAGCTAAGCACGCTGACGGCTTCTCCCCGTTGCCATGCGTTTGCAAATATCGCAAACGCGAATGCGAAATTAACGTTTCCCTCCCCCCAGGTCAAAAATTACATTCAAGGGGTGCACAGACCGCGAACGTTCGCGTTAGGCAAAAACATCGGAGAGGTGACAGTCATGGCAATGGACATATCCAGCGGCGTCACGGGAGCGGTGCCCGTAGTTTCTCCTGCCGCCACGCGACGTCACGCGATCTTCGCGACCGTGATTGGCAGCGGCCTCGAGTGGTTCGATTTCTCAGGGTATGCATTCTTTGCCGCCATCATCGGCAAGCTGTTTTTTCCGGCGGGCAACGAAACGACGTCACTGCTGCTTGCGCTGGCCACATTCGGTGTTGGCTTTGTGATTCGGCCGTTGGGCGGCATTCTATTCGGCATCTATGCCGACCGCGCCGGCCGAAAGCGCGCGTTGTCGCTTGCAATGCTGCTCATGGCGTTGGGTTCCGCAATCATTGCATTCGCACCGACGTATCAATCCATCGGTATTCTCGCTCCCTGCCTGATCGTGCTCGCTCGATTGCTGCAAGGGATTTCCGCAGGTGGTGAAATGGGCGGGGCGACCGCCTTCCTGACCGAGCACGCGCCGAAGGACCGTCGCGCCACTTATTCGAGCTGGATCCAGACCAGTGTCGGCTTTGCCGTCGTGATTGGTAGTCTGGTGGGCACGTTGATCGTGTCGGCCCTACCGGCCGATGCCGTGCTGCGGTGGGGCTGGCGAATTCCATTTTTCGTGGGCATGTTGATCGCGCCTGTGGGCTACTACATCCGACTGAAGATCGACGAGACGCCCGAATTCGCTACACAGAAGAAGCATGCTGAAACACCTTTGCGCGAAGTAATACGCGTCTACCCACGCCAGGTGGTATCGAGTTTGATGATGGTGGTGTTGTGGACGGTTTGCACCTACGTCATCCTGTTCTACATGCCGACCTATGCGACGCGCTATCTCGGGCTAAGTCAAAAACAGGGTTTCGTGTCGGGTGTGGTGAGCGGGGTGGTGCTGATGGTGATGGCGCCAATCGTCGGGGCTTTCTCCGACCGCGTGGGCAAGCGCCGCGTTTTATCGGTGGCAGCGGTCCTGATTCTTGTCTTCAGTTATCCTCTCTTCTCATACCTGAACGCTTCTCGCAGCTTCTCGACACTTCTGATGTTTCAGGCGATCTTCGGCGTATTGATTGCTGGTTATACGGGGCCCATTCTCGCGTTGTTCGTCGAGATGTTTCCGAGCCGCGTGCGTACCACCGGTCTGTCGCTCGCCTATAACGGCGCGGTCACGATCTTTGGTGGCTTCGCCTCATTCATCATCACCTGGCTGACCAAGGTCACGGGCGATGCAGAGTCCGCCGCGTATTACATCGTGTTCGCGGCCGCCGTTAGCCTGATCGGCACTCTGTTGATGAAACCCTATCAATCCTGAGCGGAATCGCAATTTCATGAGCACTTTCGTACTTGAACGAATCAATGTCTTCGACCCCGCCAGCGGCACGCGCCGCGAAGGCGTCGACGTCTGCGTGAAGGACGGCGTCATTGCTTCGATCGGCACCGTGCCGACGTCGGTGTCGCCCGACGCCCGGTACGCGTTGCCGGGACATACGCTGCTGCCCGGCTTCATCGATTTGCATGTGCATGTAGCCGCCTCCAAAACCAACCTCGGCGCGAATGCGGTGATGCCGAACTTTCTCGCCGCGCTGCGTACCGTGCCGATTGTGCGTGGCATGCTCAACCGCGGTTTTACAACGGTACGCGATGCCGGCGGCGCGGACTACGGCATGTGCGAGGCGGTCAATACTGGCGTGCTCCTGGGGCCACGCATTCTCTCCTCGGGCAAGGCACTTTCACAAACGGGCGGACATGGCGACTTCCGTCCGCGTAGCGACCAGTTGAGCGACGCTTGCGGTTGCCTCGGCCGTCAGGGTGCGATTGCGCGTGTCGTAGACGGCGAAGACGCAATCCGGCTTGCCGTGCGTGAAGAAATCCTTAAAGGTGCCACGCAGATCAAAGTCATGGCATCCGGTGGCGTAGCGTCGCCGAACGATTCCATCACAAACACTCAGTACTCGGAGGCAGAACTTCGGGCCGCGGTAGAGGAAGCCGAGGCGGCGGGCACTTACGTCATGGCGCATGCTTACACGCCGCGGGCGATCCGTCGCGCGATCGAATGCGGTGTGCGTTGCATCGAGCACGGCAATCTGGTGGACGAGGCGACCGCGCGCATGATGGTGGAACGCAACGTCTACATGGTGCCGACGCTTGCTACCCTGGACCATCTCTTCGCGCAGGGGCCTACGCTTGGCTTCCCGCCTGAATCGCTGGAAAAGATCGATGCGGCCCGATCTGTCGGTCGCGAGGCACTCAGGTTGCTGGCACGCGTCGGCGTCAAAGCGGGCTTCGGCTCTGACATGCTGGGAGAACTGCATACGTACCAGTCCGACGAGTTCGAGGCGCGCGCGCAGATAGTCGGGAATCTGGAGGCGATCCGTTCCGCCACATCGGTAGCAGCAGAGATCATCGGCGAAGCCGGCGTGCGAGGCACCGTTAGCGTGGGCGCGAAGGCCGACCTGGTCGTCGTGGCCGGTGACCCGGTTGAGAATCTGTCGCTTTTGCTCGGTCAGGGAGAGCACATCCCGATGGTGATCAAGGCCGGAGTTTGCGTCAAACAGGCAGGACAACTGCTCGAGCCCGTGGCAGCATAACGCACGTAGCACGGCGTCCGTAGTGGCGCGCAGACATCACGTGGAGGATATAAGGATATGCAGGTCAGTCGCACAATCAGTACCGTCGAAGTCCATACCGGCGGAGAGCCGTTCCGGATCGTCACCTCGGGCCTTCCCCGCCTGCAGGGCAACTCGATCGTGGAGCGCCGTGCCTGGGTTCGCGAACATGCGGACAATATTCGCCAGGCCCTGATGTTCGAACCCCGCGGACACGCGGACATGTACGGGGGCTATCTCACGCCGCCCGTTTCACCCACGGCCGACTTCGGCATCATCTTCCTGCACAACGAAGGATATAGCGACCACTGCGGACATGGCGTGATCGCGCTGGCAACGGCTGCGGTGGAGCTCGGCTGGGTGCAGCGCGAATCGCCCGAGACGCGGGTTGGCATCGACGCACCTTGTGGTTTTATCGAAGCATTCGTCAAATGGGACGGCATGCACGCCAACGGTGTGCGATTCATTAACGTGCCATCGTTCATTTACAAGCGCGACGTGAGCGTCGAGACGCCGACGTACGGGACGGTGACAGGCGATATCGCATTCGGAGGTGCGTTCTATTTTTACACGGACGGCGCGCCGCACGGCCTCGCGATTCGTGAGTCGTCGGTCGAAGTGCTCAAGCAATTCGGTGCTGAAGTGAAGATCGCTGCCAACCTCGCGTTTCCACTTGTGCATCCGCAGATTCCGGAAATCAATCATATCTACGGCACGATCATTCACGGCGCGCCGAGATTTCCCGAATCCACTCAGGCGAACTGCTGCATTTTCGCGGACCGGGAAGTGGACCGTTCTCCGACGGGTTCGGGCACCGCAGGCCGCGTGGCGCAACTGTATCTGCGTGGCGAGATCGGGCAAGACGACGTACTCGTGAATGAATCGATCATCGGCACGGTGTTTCGTGCGCGTGTTGTCGGCGAAACGCAGCTCGGCGAATTCCCCGCAGTGATTCCCGAGATCGAAGGCTCAGCCCACGTTTGTGGATTCGCCAACTGGGTCATCGACGAGCGCGATCCGCTCAAGTATGGATTCCTGGTACGTTGAGCGGTGCTGGCACACGGTTACTGGATCTTTGAATGCTAAATACCTGTCATGATAAATATCGATTCCACTGAGGTCAGCCGCTTACTTCCGCTGCCCTCGCTTGTGGCGACGCTATTACCTCGCGACGAACCGCGGCCGCATCGGCGCTCGGCGTCAAGTTGCTAGCCAACCCCGGCGCGTCGCGGCTGCTCGTGGTCGGTGCCGGCCGGGTAGGACGTCTGCTTGGGCCAGCAATAGCCAGCGTACGTCAGCTCGAGTCCGTCGAGGTATGGAACATCAATCCGCAGACCGCACGGGCATGCGCAGCGCAATGGCAGGAAGAGGGGCTGAACGCGCGTGCAGTGGATGAGCAAAGCGCGGTGTCAGAGCGTCGATCGGCGGCCTAGTTAATCGAGGATGGGGAATCTGCGGAACGCGTGTTGAACAGTGATTGCTCGGAAGCGGACATGCGGTGTCTCGCTTCCCGGGCTAGACGCTGTTGCGTTCCGCATGCAGCGGCTGGACATCTTATGCGCCGCTCCTTAGCGAAGTGCAGCCGCCACCGCCTCGTCAATCTGCGGCGCAAAGCGTGCTTCAACATTGGGTACCGCGTAGCCAATTGACAGTTCCAGATACGCGTCGCCAAGCACCAACTGAACGAATGTCGCTGCCCGCAATGCAGCAGTCGATTCGTCAAACCGCCTTCGCAGAATTTTTGCGGCGAAGGCACGCACGACCTTTGCACCATTTTCGTAAAACACCTGGCCGAGTTCCGGAAGACGCTCGGCCTCAGCAACGATGGCGCGGTAAAGCCGCAGATTATCCAGCGTGATAAGGCTTCGTGCCAGCAACCATCCCAACGCGCGCAACTCGACTTCGGGTGCGCCATCGGTTTGCTCGCCCTGAGCGCTGGCAAGCAGCGCGCCCACCTGAGCGCACATCTCGCTCACCACACCAACGAAGAGCGCCTCCTTCGACTTGAAGTGGCGGTAGACCGTCTGTTTGCCGACCCCAGCGGCTGCGGCGACATCGTCCATCGTTGCCAAACCGAAACCCTCGCGCAAGAAAACGGTTTTCGCGCCGTTGAGGATCGCAGACCGCTTGCGGCATTGCAGCGGGCTCAGGCCGGGGAGAGAAGAAGTGTCCATGCGAGATAAATAACAGATCGTTGAGTAGTTGACAAGACTGGTCAGTCTCGTTTAGATTCGTCAAAACGAGACCGACTAGTCTCGTTGTATGACTTTTCAACTTCGCAGCCAATCATTGGAGAACGCTTTGAAACTGTTCATTACAGGTGGTACTGGCTTCATCGGGCAAGCGGTCGCGCGCAAGGCAATCACCCTCGGTCATCAGGTGACGGCGCTGGTGCGCGAGGACAGCTCGGCGGCCGCCAGCGCGCTGGCACGTCTCGGTGTGACACTGCATTCCGGCGACCTGCGTGAGCCACAGTCTTTCGCTGCGACTGCCGGTGCCGCTGATGGCGTGGTGCACGCCGCGTCGACCAACGATGCTTCCGCCGGTGCGGTTGATGAGGCCGCGGCTGTAGCGATGCTTTCGCATTTGCATCCGGGCGCGGCGTTTGTCTATACGTCGGGCACCTGGGTCTACGGCAACACGGAGGGGGAGCCCGCGACTGAAGCATCGGCGCTGAACCCGACATCACTCATCGCCTGGCGGCCCGCAGTGGAGCAACAGGTGCTGGCGCTAGCAGCACGCCGATCGATTGCTGCAGTGATCCTCAGGCCGGCGATGGTGCACGGCTACGGCGGCGGCATCTTCGGCATGCTTGCCGGCATGGTCCGTCAGACCGGCAGTGTGAGGATCGTTGGCGATGGTCGCAACCACTGGCCTGCCGTTCACGTCGATGATCTCGCCACGGCCTACCTGAGCGCGGTGGAGCGGGCGGCAAGTGGGGACGGTCGAGTCGCGGGACAGATCTTCAACGTGGTCGCGGAAGATGCCGTTGCCGTTGCCGAAATGGGCGAAGCGATTCGGGCCTCGGTCGGCGCCGATCGCGTCGAACCCTGGCCGCTCGACGATGCTCGCAAATCGCTTGGACCGTTCGCGGACGCACTGGCGCTCGATCAGACAGTAAGCGGCCACCATGCCCGGCAAGTTCTTGCGTGGCAGCCCCATGGCCCCGGCCTGATTGCGGACCTCTCTGTACAAAAGCACTTTCAGCAAATCAACGGAGCATGACCATGGCGTGGAATAGTGCATCTTACGAGTCGATTCTCGCGATGATCGTAGCGGTTCTGTTCGCGGTTGCTGGGGTGGTCAATCTCACAGGACGCGGCGCGGTGAAGCGCGACTTCGCACGCTGGGGTTACCCGGCATGGTTTCATTTGCTCTGTGGCGCGCTTGAGCTGTTGTGTGCGGCACTTCTTTTTGGACAACAAACCAGAGTCCTGGGCTTAACGCTGGCCGGTGCGATCCTGGTCGCCGTGCTCTTCACGTTGCTACGAAACCGGGAGTCGTTCGGGCATCTCGCCCCGGCGCTGATCTTCTCGGCTCTCGTTGTGGCTACTGTGGTGCTCCGCGGTTGAGGCTTGCTCGCCACCAGACGGGAGAGCCCGGGACGCCACCAGGCGGCGCTCAGGTGTTGATCCAGACGCGCGCCTGCTCCAGCTCGTTGAGGTGGAACGCCTTGACTTCGGCCTTCGTAAAGAACCGCGCCAGATGCATCGAGGCACGGATCCAGGCCGCATCGGCCACCACGGCGGCGCGCGTGACCTTGCGGGCCACGGAAACGCCGAGCGTTATATCGGTCCACAGCGCCTTCGGCTCGATGCCGGTGAAATTCTCGATGCGTTCGAGCACGCGGGTCTTGCCGTTCAGTTCGAGATCACCACGCATGCGCTCAATGGCTTCGCGCAGATCGTGGTCGGTGATTTTGCCTTCGACGGAAATTTCGATGACAGGGGAATCGGGCTCGGTGTGATACAGGATCATGGCAAGACCGCCTGACTAGGGAGACGTTACACGCTCAGGCGCGGCGCGGATGAGCCTAGCGTTCGATAATTTCTTCACGATACCCTCTTTCACACGGCTCGGTTAGCTAGGTTTAACGCCGTTTAGAGTACGCTGACGGCCCCGCCCCGTTACCATCTTCCCGCCCGTGCGACACGTGTCGCTGCATGGCCAGCCGTTCGGTTTATCGCTCGCCCATTCCTGCTCGTCAGGTCCGCCATTGCTGTTATTCGTCTGATGAAATCCGTGATCAGTGGTTTACCATGGTTGGCTCACGTCGTTTGCAGGAGCCGTCAGTAAGTATGATGAATACCCGAAAGATTTTGATGATTATTGGAGGGCTCCTGCTCGTAGCAGCAGGGACCACGTACTTGATGCTCCTTCAGGCGGACCGCCGCTCAATGGCAGAAGTCACGGCCGCCATGCATGAGTCCGCACACCCTCCCGTCGTCGATTCGCGCGCCGGCGATCAGGTGACGGAAGGCACCATCGACCAATCGAAGCCGTCCGGCGCGATCACGAAAAGCACTGCCATCGCGCAGGAGCCGGTGGCTCCCGCGCCTGCTTCTGCTCCTGCTCTGGCAGTAGCACCTGCGCCCATGACGGCCGCGCCCGCATCCAGTCCGGCCGCCGCACAAGTCACCGGGCAACCGAAGCCGGAGGCACAACCGAAGCAGGCGCCGTCGACGGCCGTCGCGTCGGTGAACGTGCAGGACTCGGGTGCGCCGAAGGTGGTTCCGGCGCACCGCGCCCAGCGTGGACGAGACGGTTTGGACCATCGCGCGATAACGACTCAAGGCGCGACACCGGAAACGGACGAACTGGTCAGGGAATCGGCGAAGCTCGATCCATCGTTGCCTCCGCCGGATATGTCAGCTGCTCGCGTCACCACGGACCAACGTAGCTCCAAGCCAGGCACCGGCTCGAATCCGGTCGCGGCCGCGATGACGGATCAGCTCGTCAAGGAATCGGCGAAGCTCGATCCTTCGCTGCCGCCGCCCAAGTAATCGACTTCTCCGGGAGCACGTGCGGCTGCATGAACTCTCCCGACACTAGTCACCTTGCCCCGCTGGCGATAGCGGCGGCAAGACAGTCTCGCTGCGACTGAAGACGTGACCAGGCGGTCATAAGCGCGTCGAGGGACGCTAGCTCCTTGTCACGAGATCCCAAACGCTGAAGCAGCGAAATGTACTCCCTTCGCACTGCAATCACGCCTTCAAGCGTCACCAGGGCTTGCTCAACTTCACGGAGTTGCCGTCGCAGCTTATCGGTCATTTCAACCCTCCCGACGGACGAGCGCCTCCTGTTCGTACTGGACACGCTCCACCGGCTCCAATGCGCGTGGCTCTCGTTGCTAATGCCGAAGGCTGCGGACAATCCGCGAGCTTCCCTGATTCCCAATAGCACTCTCTTAAGGGCGTAGTGGATTGACGCGGACTCGCTTGGCGCAACGTGATCGTACGGGCGCGGTTTCGCTTGAGGCGTTCTCTCGCGTCCATAGTGGACTCCCCAAGACACTGTATAAACGTACAGTATCGCGAGTTGCGCGTAAAGACCTAGACTTATCATTCCGACACAAACTCGGAGCGTGCCATGGTGAGCAAGACTATCCGCCGGACATTTTCCGGTCTGACTTCGACGTTTTCGCCAGCGCCGAAAGGCAAGCAAGGGGTTGCATATACCGTGAAATCGGCCCAGCAACGCGCCGACGAAGCCTGGAGACGCGCGACGCACGGAGTCCACAGTTCCCTACTCAGTAAAGATCCGAAAGCGTGATTTTCGGAAACCAGAAGCAAGACCGAGCCTGCCGTCCGAATTAGCTGTGATCGAAGCCGGAGACGAATTATGACTGCGCCGCAAAAACTTTACGGTGTGACGCTGAAGCCCCAAGCCAAGGCTCCGCGCAAGCTGATCGAAGTCCCCGACCCCGAGGCGCGCCCCGACCTTTTGGAAGCCGTTCGCCGAGCCGTGACGGAGAATCGGGAAGTTGGGGAGCGACGACCCCGAAAATAATTCGATCTAGTCTTAGACGCGTCCCTCGACCGCAATCGGTCAACGGCTAAGTTGGGTCGAACCGAGCCGTCCGCGTCAGGCAGCGACCGGTCATCTGTGGTCCTTGGTCACTGCACCTGCGCCGGCATTCTAACGTCGGCTATGCATTGCACTGCGGACATCAACTCGTCTACCGTGTTTGCAGTCTCGTTGGACTCCTGTGAAGAAGAGGAGTTACAAGGGACAATCGCCGGCTCAATTGGGCATCACCTGATAGACGCGTATTTAGTCCAGAGCCGCTCGCACCTCACGAAGAATCTCTTCCGAGAGTTCAGGGTCATCAACCGCGCGAGCCAGAATGATGGCTCCGACGATGCTCGAAAGCGTATGAATCGCATCGCGACGAGCATTTTTCTTTTTTGCCTTTGCAAGTGGCTCGGCTAGACCTCTGAGCGTACCCTCCACATGCCGCGTGAAGTGAGCCACATCAGTTCATTGAACGGCATCGCCATCTCCCGACGTAGCACCTCTCAAACAAGCAAGGTTTCCTTGCTCGTTTATCTTTTGGTTAGCCCACGTGTGCGAGGACGCGTGTCGTGCAAACCTTGGGGCGGCCGGTCGCGCAGCAGCAGGGGCATCAAACGCCGGTTGGCTGTCTGGGCCGCCCACTCGCAATACGCGGCGCTGCCGAGCACCCAGCCCTTGAGCGTCGACTGCATCAGGTCATTGACCTCGCGTTCGTCAAGAGGCTGTACGCCCAAATCGCGGTAAGCCTGGTGGCGCTCGAACGGCGTATTGCCGAGCGCCCGGTAGAGTGGATGGTCCTTGATGAAGTTATCGACACGCAGCCCGATGTGGTGCGTGTAGCTAGACCATTGATAGTTTCCCGGCTCGGCTACAAGGCGGTTGCGCACCGGCGCATGATCGATGACCTGGCTCGCGAGCAGGAAATATCGATCGGGCTCAATCACTGTTGCCCGGTACTCGCCACGCCACACCGCACCGCGGCGTCCATGGCGGCGGTTGAAGGTCTCGACATAGCGACGGCCGACCGCTTGCATCGCCACGGGCACGCTCGACTCGTATGAAGGCGTGACGAGGAACTGTATCGCGTCAGGCATGAGCACCCATGCGTGGACTGCCAGATCGGCGACGCGCGCTGCGTCTGCCAGGCAGGCGAGGAAGTACAGGTAGTCTCCTTCGTCCAGGAATGCGGGCCCCGTGAGCCCCTGCAAGATAACGTGCTGCGGTTGTTCTGGGACGTAGTGCCGTGCAAGCCGTGCCATGCTGAATTAACCAGAAATCCGATGTGAGAAAGCGATCCGACAGATCTCGAACGCGCGACAGTGCGTCACGTGTGTATAGGACGAAATTCTATCGGTCATGTGCGTGCGTTTGCATCACGAATAGGCCTTTTTTCCGGCCTCTTTTCGCTGATTTGCCGATCGCTACAAACATCTGTTTTATGCCGCCGCTGAATAGCAGCGCCGCGCTATACCCCTCCAGGTGCTTTGCCTGCGCGTCATCCGGCACCAATACATCAAGCAGCACGACGGAGCGGCGGTCGAAGCGCCATGGTCTCCATTCGCGTCCCACCTGAACCGGTCAAAGCCCAGCGTAATGTGGTTTGCGAATTTTATCGGTAGGTATCCGAACGATAACGATCGTTTCCAATCCCTTCGCGGTTGGCGTCACGGGCTACAACGGGCAGGGGGATACCCGGCCCGTTGTAGCGTTAGATGCACATGGCGTTGCGCAAACAAATCGGACGGATCGTGCCTTCGATCACGCTGTTTTGATGAGTCCGAGTTGCTGCAGAGCGGTCACGCCGTCGTCCAGGCCGATTTCTTCAACGATCCTGCCGTCTTTTAGCTGGAGCACAGTCGTGCCAGTGAAGCGCATTTTCCGTCCGGTCGCAGCCGGCAACGATCCAATGAGGAAATCGCTGAATGCCGGACCGGTATGCGTGCCGCCACCTTCCCAACGACCGACTACATAGTCCCCCTCGGCGATGAGATCAGCGGCGCCCCAGAAGTTGAGATCCGGGAATGCTTCGCGGAAATCGGTCATGAATGCCTTGATGTCCTCGCGGCCACGGCGCGGCTCGTGCAGCGAGTAGCGCAGAAGCATGTCAGGAGCGGCAAGCTCGTCGACGATGTCGAGGTTGCAGGTCTTGCCCCAGAAATCGGTGAACCAGCGGCCGACGATGGCCTTGTTGTCATCTTCCTTGGACATGGTGAATTCCTCATTGACTGTGGTTGAAAGAGAGATGCACGATCGCGCCTCTCTGCCTGAACAATATTGGCGCGAGCAGTCAGTAGCCCCCCGTTTCTTGCTGCAATACTCGAAGAACGGCCATGCGGCTTGTGATGACTATGGTCACTATTGCGTGCCGTTCGTAGGCAACCGCGCCGGCGGTCAAAGGCGACAAAACCGCATAACTGTGCGCGTTAAGCGTGGCTCTACGTTCATCGCAATTGAACAGCAAGAAACGGAGTGCCCGTACCGATCTGCTGCGCTAGCTTGAGCATTCGATCCCGCACTAGCCGAGGTCGGCGGACGACGCGCGGCGCGTCCGAACCACACTTATCTCGCAGGCGCCCGACATGCCAATTCTTTCATCGTCATCGCGCTCGCCTGCCTTTCATCGACTGGAGTTCGACCATGTTGCCATTTCTCTCGCTTCACGCTCTTGCAGCACAACGCGGCGACGGACTGCGCCCTGAACTTCTCGCCTTGTTCGAACGCCATGCCAGATTGGAGACTGGTCTGGTTGCCATCATCGAACCTGTCGAAACAGAACTCCCCTCCCAAACGGTAGACGTTGTTCCCAAAATCCCTGTGGCGCCGTGCGGAGCCGATGAGTCTTCGGCGAAGGTCTCATGCCGCTGCGAAAACGGACAGCGGGAGGCGAGTTCTGGGTGACTCAAACGGGGCGAAAGTGCGCGTTCGTTGAAGCTGGAATCGGGTGTTCGTGCGGCGGGACGACGAACGTCCAGTCAGTGGCAGTTAGCGGAAGGGCTAGCGCCGATGGGCGAATGGCGGCCTCGGTCAAACACACGCCACCCTCGTCCTATCTCCTCTTATCCATTCGGCCAAATCAAACATTTAGCCTACAAGGTTGAAGTCAACCTCGGTGGTCTCCCTTATAATTACCAAGTCGTCGGGAAACACCCGGTGACCAGGTTTAGCAGCCTGCGACACAAACCGCACACCCGCTCACGCGGGGCGTGCGTCTACCTCTGCACGTCTATATTTCAATGGGCGGGCCGTGGTGGGGAGCCGCAAGGCTCGCCGGTTTGTTTGTGTCCCGGTCTGCTAACCCGCTTCGTGCCCGCTCACCCCTTCTCAAGCGAGTGTCGGGCGATCCAGGAAGTAACAGGGAGATCGCACCATGAGCAAGTCCACAAAAAATCAACCCGCTTCACGTCCGCCTGTCGACGCAATCCAGTACGAAAAGCTTGCGCTGTCCGCCTTCGATTTATGCGACCGGCACCTGACTCAACTGGATACCTTGATCACACTTGCGTCCTCGATATGTAGGAATCCTTCCATCACGCTTGAGGAAAGACGGCGTCGTCAAACGCTTCTTGAATTGCTGGTGGACACGGCTGAGCAATATCAGCAGGAACTCGAATGCGACCGCGAGTTGTACAAGGTGATTGCGCTCGATGCGAAGGGCGTTCCGCAAAGCCGCATCACGGCACGCCACGCAGCGAACCTGCTTGCGGAAGAGGTGGCACAACGAGCAGGCGAACCGACAGCCAGCGACAAACAGAAGGAGCGACGCCGTCAATTACCCGCTGACAATCCGAACGGAGCGACAACCATGCCCAACTAAACAGCGACAATCACCTCGGCCGACCGGCCAAGATGGTTGTCGGTAAACCGGACGTCCTGCTTGACGCTGTCCAGTGACCAATCCCAACATCATCGTGGGGCGTTACAGCTACTACTCTGGTTACTCCCACGGACACCCGTTCGATGACTGTGCACGCTACCTTGGGTCAGATCGCAAAGTCGGGGACCGGCTGATCATCGGTAGCTTCTGCTCCATCGGAAGTGGCGCCACGTTCATGATGGCGGGCAATCAAGGGCACCGGAACGATTGGGTCACCACATTTCCGTTTTTCTACATGCAGGAAGAGCCTGCGTTTGCCGACGCCTGTGACGCATTCGAACCTGCCGGCGACACGATCGTCGGGAGCGATGTCTGGATCGGTTCCGAGGCGATGATTATGCCAGGCGTCCACATTGGTCATGGTGCTGTGATCGGAAGTCGCGCTCTCGTAACGAAGAATGTAGAGCCCTATACGGTCGTCGGCGGGAATCCAGCGAAGCCGATTCGAAAGCGGTTTTCGGACGGCGAAATTGAAATGCTTCTAGAGATGAACTGGTGGGACTGGCCGCTCGAACAGATTGGCGAGTCGATGAAGTTGTTCTGCTCGACTGATATCGCAGCACTGTATGAGCACTGGCGGGAATCATCGCTGTCCGGACGCTGATGCAGCGCTCGCGGCAGTGCCTTTGATTGCCCGCGTTGGACAACGCGCCCCGTCGCCTCGGGGTCGAGACATGCCGAACGCATGAGGCAGTGACCGGCCAGTTACGGTCAGCCACGTAGCGTTGGTGACTGGCCGGTTCGGCGGCGACATGAGACACCCACCGTAATACCGTGCGTTCGAGGCTTGTCACGTCGGCGCAACCGTGTCCCGCAAATCGAGGATCTTGGTTGATGAGATGCCAGGCGTGCATCGGAATTGTGGTCGCACGCGATCGCCGACTTTCTTTCGGATAGTCGAGGTGTAGCGCAATGATCATTACGTCATTGTTGGCGCCGGCATTTCCTGCCCCACTGTCACCGTCTATCGAAACCCGACTTGCCTCCCGCCCAGTCACCTTCGCGTCTTTAGTCGACGATACAGCGTGCGTTCACTCATCCCGAGGTGTTGAGCGAGCGCGCTGCGTGTCCCGGAGAACTCCTCTGCGAACCGTACAAGCTCACGATCCGTAAGCTCGCCGCGTGTCGAAAATGAGGGTGAGCCCGTGCTGTTGCCCAGATGCGCCGACTCCGCCGCCACCATGTCATCCGGCAGATGTTCGATCCGGATCACCCCGTCGTCGGCCAACAGGCAGGCGCGGTCGAGCACGTTGCGCAGTTCCCGGATATTACCCGGCCAGGAATAGGCATGGAGCCTCGCGAGCGCGTCCGATGCAATGCTGAACTTGCGGCCCGCAATGCCTTGTGTGCTATCGATACGCTGGAGTATTGATTCGACGAGCAGCGCGATATCGTCGGGGCGCTCGCGCACCGCCGGCAGGTGAATCGGAAATGCACTGATGCGGTAGTAGAGGTCCTGGCGGAACCGGCCGTCGTCGATCATTTCCCGCACCGGTTTGTGCGTCGCTGCCACGAGTCGGAAATCCGCGCGCAAGGTCTCGATGCCGCCGACCCGGCGGAACGTGCCGGACTCGATGAGCCGCAGCAGCTTGACCTGCATTGACAGTGGCACATCGCCGATTTCGTCGAGAAACAGCGTTCCGCCTTGCGCGGTCTCGACGAGACCCGGTTTGCGCGCGGCTGCGCCAGTGAACGCCCCCTTTTCATAGCCGAAGAGTTCGGTCTCGAACAAGGCCTCCGTGATGCCGGAGCACTCGACAACGACAAATGGGTGTTGCGCTCGCTCGCTTGCCTCATGAAGGGCGCGCGCGAACAGTTCCTTGCCGGTGCCGGACTCTCCGAGGAGCAGGACCGGCAGCATCGAAGGCGCGACGCGATGCAGCGCCGAGATCGCCGCGTTGAACGCCGTCGAGCGCCCGACCAGGCCTTCCGCGCTCGGCTTGGCGGATGCGCCGCGCACCGTCGAGAGCCGCTCGACGTATGCCACCACCTCCCGCTGTGCATTGAAAATCGGCCGCAACTCTACATCGACATGCTCCGGCCCGCGAGGCGTGTGATGAATATGCAGCACGCGGTCGGGACCGCGCAGTTCAAATGCCCGTTTCATCGGACAGTGCTCGCCCGCCTGATCGCAAGGGACGTCGTAGTGATGCGAAACCTGGTAGCACTTGCGGCCGAGGTGAGGCTGGCTGGCGACGCCGAACTGACGTTGATAAGCGGTGTTGGCGGCAAGGATGCGGTACTCGGGATCGAGCACGATCATCGGTTGAGCGTCGTGCTCCAGATATGACACGAGTGCATCGACATCCAGCGCTCGAGGCGGTTCGTCCGGCATCGTCGCGACGGGCGTGATCGGTATGAATGACTTTGGGGATTTCACGGCGGCGGCTCCGGTAAACCTCACTATACGTCGGCACTGCCATAACTGCCATCTGACTGCCAGAACTGGCAGTCTTCGCTCGCTGCTGGCCGTCCGAGGACGGCATCGTCCAATCCGAGTAGATAAAAATATTGATTAAAATCAACAGCCTATATGCCTTAAATCAGATGGGAATGACGATGGCACGGTTCTTGTACTGATTGCCCCGACCCTGCCGCATTGGAAGCCCCATTTTTTGAGGAGAGGATGTTGAATACCACGAGCCCTATGCAGGTCGAAGGCTTCTTCGACCCCGGCACCTGGACGATCAGCTACCTGTTGCTGGATATCCGCACGGGCGACTGTGCACTCATCGACAGCGTCCTTGATTTTGACCCGAAGTCAGGCCGGACCTCCACGACGACAGCCGACAAGCTCATCTCGCGCGTTCACGAACTTGGCGCGAAGGTCCAGTGGCTTCTCGAAACCCACGTGCACGCCGACCATCTGTCCGCCGCGCCCTACCTCAAGGAAAGACTCGGCGGAACGATTGCGATCGGCGCGCAGGTGACACAGGTACAAGACGTGTTCGGCAAGCTTTTCAACGCCGGCTCGAGATTCGCGCACGATGGCAGCCAGTTCGATCACCTGCTCTCCGACGGCGAAACATTCGCCGTCGGAGCGTTACAGGCGCGCGCCATCCATACCCCGGGCCATACGCCGGCCTGCATGACCTTTGTGGTGAGCGACGGCGCGCAGACCGCAGCCTTTGTCGGGGACACCCTGTTCATGCCCGACTACGGCACCGCGCGCTGCGACTTTCCCGGCGGCGACGCCCGTACGCTCTACCGGTCAATCAACAAGGTGTTGAGCCTGCCGGCGGACACGAAGCTGCACATGTGCCACGACTACCAGCCAGGCGGGCGGCCTTTGCAGTTTGTCAGCACGGTAGCCGAGGAGCGCGAACACAACGTCCATATACGCAACGGTATCAGCGAGGAATCCTTCGTTGCGATGCGCACCGCGCGCGACGCGACGCTCAACATGCCGGTGCTGATGCTGCCGTCGGTGCAGGTCAACATGCGCGCCGGACATATGCCCGATCCGGAAGATAACGGAGTGCCGTATCTCAAGATTCCCCTCAACGCAATCTGAGCCGGTGCACCTAGCGAGTAGAAGCAACAGGAGAAGTCGATGGACATCAAGAAACTGACGGCTGAACTGGCGGTATCACAACAGATTGCCGCATCCGACCTGCGTGCGATCGCGGACGCTGGCTTCCGCGCCGTCGTCTGCAATCGCCCCGATGGCGAAGGTTCCGACCAGCCCAACTTTAGCGAGATCGAGGCGGCGGCCCGTGAACAGGGTATCGAGACCCACTACCTGCCAATCGAGTCCGGCAAGGTCGGCGATGGCGAGGCTGCGCAGTTCGGCGAACTGATGCAGGCACTGCCGAAGCCGGTGCTCGCCTATTGCCGCACCGGGATGCGTGCCGCGACGCTGTGGGCGCTGTCCGAAGCGCCTCGCCGGGCGTTGCCGGACATCGTCGCCGCTGCCAGGGCAGCAGGCTATGATCTGTCTGCGCTGGCGCGGCGTATCGCCAACGGCGGCAAGGTTCCCGTCGAAGTCGCCGTGGCCAGTCACGACATTGTGATCATCGGCGCAGGCGCCGCCGGCGTGGCGGCAGCCGCGAGCTTGCTCGCGCGCGAGCGCAACCTCGACATCGCCATCATCGACCCCGCCGACGTCCACTATTACCAGCCAGGTTGGACCATGGTCGGAGCCGGTGTGTTCGATCCCGAGACCACCGCCCGCGAGATGGCCGCCGTGCTCCCGCGCAAGGTGCACTGGATCAAGGCCGCGGTGGCTGCGTTCGAGCCGGAAAAGAATTCGGTTGTTCTCGAAGGATGCCGGGTGGTGAGCTACAGGCAGCTCATCGTTTGTCCGGGACTGAAGCTGGACTGGCATGCTATCGACGGGTTGCCGGAAACCCTTGGCCAGAACGGCGTGACGTCCAACTATCGCTACGATCTTGCTCCCTATACCTGGCAGCTCGTGCGCGAGCTCAGGGGCGGCCGCGCGCTGTTCACCCAGCCGCCGATGCCGATCAAATGCGCCGGGGCGCCGCAAAAGGCGATGTATCTGTCCTCGGATCACTGGCGGCGTTCAGGCCGGCTCGAGCAGATAGATGTCCAGTTCTTCAATGCCGGGGCTGTGTTGTTCGGCGTGGCCGACTATGTCCCGGCATTGATGGAATACGTCAGGCGTTACGACATCGCGCTGAACTTCGGCTTCAACCTGAGTGCGATAGACGGGCCGGCCAAGCGCGCGATATTCAGGCGCACACTCGAGAACGGCAGCGTGGAATCGGTGACCAGTGAGTTCGACATGATCCACGTGGTACCACCACAGAAGGCACCGGACTTCATCCGAGTCAGTTCGCTGGCCGATAAGGCGGGCTGGGTCGATGTCGACCAGGCGACGCTGCGCCACAAGACCTACTCAAACGTCTTCGCGCTCGGCGATGCCGCGAACACGCCAAATGCGAAAACCGCCGCCGCCGCACGCAAGCAGGCACCAGTCGTCGCCCACAACGTGCTTGCCGCCCTCGGCAAGGTCCGGGGCGAGGCAGCATACGACGGTTATGGATCATGCCCGCTGACCGTCGAACGCGGCAAGATCGTGCTCGCGGAATTCCTCTATGGCGGGAAGGTCGCGCCGACGCTGCCGACCTGGCTGATCGACGGCAAGCACCCGTCGCGACTCGCGTGGTTGCTGAAGGAGCGCATCCTGCCGCCGCTTTACTGGCAGGGGATGCTCAAGGGGCGCGAGTGGCTGGCGCAGCCTGAACTCGTGGGCTAACGCAGCGGTGGCTCACAACCTATCGGATTCCTCATGCTGACTTCACTTATCCTCGGCGCCATCGTTGGCGCGGTGCTCGGCCTGACCGGCGCGGGTGGCGGCATCCTCGCAGTTCCGGCACTGGTGGCCGGCATGGGCTGGCCGATGCAGCAGGCGACGCCAGTTGCGCTGGTTGCCGTGGCGGGCAGCGCTGCGATCGGCGCGCTTGAAGCATTCCGGCAGCGGCTCGTCCGTTACCGCGCCGCGCTGTTCATGGCCGCAGCGGGTGTGCCGCTGACCTCGCTCGGCGTGCGCCTTGCCCACGCGTTACCGCAACGCGTGCTATTGGCGCTGTTTGCCACCGTCATGCTGGTGGTGGCCGGAAGGCTGTTGTCACAGGCTTTGCGGCGCGGGCGGCCGGACCGTGCAGATTCACGGCTTTGCGTCGGTCGCATGAACCCCGATACCGGCCGGCTGATCTGGTCGTGGACCACCGGGGCCGCACTCGCTGCAACCGGCGCGCTGACCGGGCTGATGACGGGACTACTCGGCGTGGGCGGCGGCTTCATCATCGTGCCTTTGCTGCGCAAAGTGACCAACGTGTCGATGCATGGCATTGTCGCCACGTCACTGATGGTGATCGCGCTGGTCGGCAGCGGCGGTGTCGTCGCGACGATCCTGCACGGCGCGCCGCTACCGCTCGAGCTGACGCTGTGGTTCAGCGTGGCGACAGCGGCCGGCATGGTGGCCGGGCGGCTGGCCTCGCACCGTCTCTCCGCGCAGCACGTACAGATAGGTTTCGGAGGCGTGTTGATCTGTGTGGCGCTCGGCCTGATGGCAAAAGCCGCACTGGGTAGGTGACCCTGGCGCCGACACATTAGAAGTGTGGCAGTCGATCGTATCATGTCAACTTCGGAACGGACGCTTGGGAAACTCACCTCAAGGTCTCAATCGGGTCGAAGGACTAAACCGCTCGCGCGGTAGGGGCTACGGTCTGACGCTGGAGGTCAGG